>JAAXXJ010000355.1 GCA_013334545.1 Nitrospirota bacterium
CATCGGAATCGTCAAGCAGTCGAAGGCCAACACCTTGGCGGTCGCCAAGCTGGCCAAGGCCGAGGCCGCCGCGATCAATAAAGATCTTCCGGAAGGCATGCGGATCCTGCAGAGCTACGACTCCTCTGTGTTCATCGAAAGCGCCATCGACGGGGTTTACATGGCCCTGTTCGAAGCCGTAGGGCTGGTCGTGCTGGTCATATATCTCATTCTGGGAAGCTTCCGCGCTACGCTGGTGCCGGCGGTAGCCGTTCCGGTTTCCCTGGTGGCCACATTCATCGTGCTGCTCGCCTCCGGATTTACCATAAACCTACTGACCCTCCTGGCGTTGGTTTTAGCGATCGGACTGGTCGTAGACGACGCGGTGGTCATCTTGGAAAACATCTACCGCCACATTCAGATGGGGGAGGGCCGGCTGGCCGCGGCCTACAAGGGCACCCGCGAGCTTGGTTTTGCCGTTATCGCCTCGACCGTCGTGCTCCTGGCGGTGTTTGCGCCCATCACCTTTCTCGAAGGGGACGTGGGACGGCTCTTTTCCGAATTCGCCGTAGCCATTTCGGCGGCGGTGTGTTTTTCGAGCTTCGCATCGCTTTCGCTTTCGCCCATGGTCGCCTCCAAGGTTTTGTCCGGCGGCGGAGGCCGCGGTCGCTTCCACCAAGGGGTCGATCGCGGATTCGAAGCCCTGAGCCGTTTCTACGAGCGCACGCTCCGGTCAGCCTTGGGCGCGCCATGGGTGATGGCCGGTCTCTTTGTCGCCGTCGGCGGCTCCGCCATCTGGCTGTTTCACAAAACGCCGTCCGAGTACGTGCCTCGGGAGGACCGTGGGGCATTCTTCATTCTGGTGAACGCCCCCGAAGGCTCCTCATTTGCCTACATCGAGGAGCACATGAATGAAATCGAAAGGCGCCTGATGCCGCTGGCCGAATCCGGCGAATTCCAACGCCTGCTGATACGTGCTCCGCGGGCCTTCGGCGCCGGCGCGAGCGAGGTGTTCAACACCGGCATCGGGATCGTCGTCCTCAGCCATTGGGAAACCGGGCGCCGGTCGGGCTGGGACTACATGGCCGAGGTCCGGCGCAGGCTGTCCGATCTGACCGGGGTTCGGGCATTTCCGGTCATGCGGCAGGGGCTCGGGAGAAGTACGGGCAAACCGGTTCAATTCGTGATCGGCGGGGCGAGCTATGAGCAGCTCGCCGCCTGGCGGGACATCCTCCTGTCCAAGACTTCGGAAAACCCGAACCTGATCGACGTCGACCACGACTACAAGGAAACCAAGCCGCAGCTCCAGGTGGTCATCGACCGGGACCGCGCCGGCGACCTGGGGGTTTCCATCGAGGCGATCAGCCGCACCCTGGAGAGCAAGCTGGGCTCGCGGCGCGTGACCACGTTCATCGAAGACGGCGAGGAGTATGACGTGCTGGTGGAAGGCGAGGAGAAGATGTACCGCAGCCCGTCGGATCTGGCGAACATCCAGGTTCGCTCGGAGCGCACCGGTCGGTTGATACCGCTTTCCAACCTGGTGCGGATCGAAGAATTCGCGGACTCCGCATCCCTCAACCGCTACAACCGCATCCGGAGCATCACCATCGAGGCTAATCTAACCGAAGGCTACAGCTTGGGAGAGGCCCTTACCTACTTGAGCGATCTGGTGCGAACCGAGCTGCCGCCTGGGGTGTCGATCGGCTACAAAGGAGAATCACTGGAGTACATTACCTCCGGCCGATCGATCTATTTCATTTTTCTGCTCGCCCTGGTCGTGGTGTATCTCGCCATGGCCGCGCAGTTTGAAAGCTACATCCATCCATTCGTGATCATGCTGACGGTTCCGCTGGCGGTCGCCGGTGCCTTGTTCGGGCTTTTCCTTACCGGTCAGAGTCTGAACATCTACAGCCAGATCGGAATGATCATGCTGGTGGGGCTGGCAACCAAGAACGGCATCCTGATCGTCGAATTCGCCAACCAGCTCCGGGATGCCGGTGCCTCCTTCGATGAGGCGGTCCTGGAGGCCTCGCGCAAACGGCTGCGGCCGATTCTGATGACTGCCATGCCCACCGCCGTCGGGGCGATTCCGCTGGTTCTTGCCTCCGGGGCCGGATCCGAAGCCCGGCTCGTGATCGGGATTGTTATCCTGTCCGGAATCATCGTTGCAACGGCATTCACCCTTTACATAATTCCGTGTGCGTACCACATGCTGGCACGCGGCACGTCGTCTCCGCGGGCCACGACGCGTGAACTCGAACGTCAGCTGAAGAAGGTTTAACGGGCCGTCTGACCCACGGCCGGCCGCTGACGCAGCAAAAACGCAGACGGGATCGGGGTACGGAAGGCAGGCTCTTTTTAGGGTGCCATGCCGCCTCCACGGCCTATCTCATCAGGGATGCAACGGGATCCCATGCTCTTCCGGCGTTTAGCCAGGCTATGCGGGTCTTTATCCCTGTGTGCCTTTGGAAACCTTGTTAAGATGGATGGCCTTTTTCACAAAGTAATACCCCAGCGACAGCGCCAGGATGATGCTGGCGATGCCGATCAGCACGAGCGGTTCAAGATCCTTGATCTCCAGGATGATCACCTTGCGGGCGATAGCGATCATCGCCACCAGGAACACCACCTCGACATGCAGCGATTCATCGGAGAGATAGGCGCGGATGGATTCCAGCAACTCCAACCCGATCAGGATCATCATGAAAAAGCCGAAAATCTCCAAAAGGTTGTCGATCCCCAGCAGGTATTTGGGGGGTTTGAGAAATTCCGCAACGAGGATGATGAAAAGCTCGATCGTTGAGAGCAGCACCGCCAGCATCATCATGGCGATCAGGCACAGAATGATGCCGCGGGTGAAGGTGTGCAGGACCTCTTTAACTAGTTTCATGAATCAGCCTCGTGACGTCAAGAGCGATCAAAATCACACAATACCAATGACTTGAACCCCATACCCTTTGATCCCTTTCTATCTTTACGGCACCAGCCACAGAGCCGCATCGGAGAGTTTCTGACTGACGCTATAGGACACTTTTCCACTAAAAAAGGACTTGTTCATCCCGCGACGACCCATGACGATGGCGCCGAAGGTCCCCTCCCGCGCAGCCTCGAGGATCGTCTCGCCGACGCTGAGCAGCGTCGTGTCGGTCCGGGTTTCGATCTGCTCCTCGCGGAAGCCCGCCTCACGAAGTTTCGC
>JAAXXJ010000356.1 GCA_013334545.1 Nitrospirota bacterium
TCTACCGCATCGCCGGACTTGCCGTCGAAGGCAGGGGAAAGGGAGAAGGACCGGGCGAGGAACCGCCCGTGGACGTGAAAGGCCTGCTGCCGTGAACATGCGTTAAAATGATCGTTGACACTGAAGAGCCGGATAAAAAAGCCGATAAAGGCGGATTCATTCATTGGAATAATATCGAATAAAGCACCGTATCGTGCATCTTCAGGCTGTTGATCATGCTTCTTCCGTGTCAAAGGTGCTGAGATCTCCTTATGAACTTCGTATTCTACAGTTCGGCCATTGTAGCGGTCCTGGCTACGCTCCTGGTCATCACCCGGGCGAACGCGGTGCATGCGCTGCTGTATCTCATCGCGTCGCTCCTGGCGATGGCGCTCCTCTTCTTTGCCCTCGGCGCACCTTTTGCAGCGGCGCTCCAGATCATCATCTATGCAGGCGCCATCATGGTCCTGTTCATCTTTGTGATCATGATGTTGAACCTGGGCAGCGCAACCGCGCGGCAGGAAGCGCAGTGGTTGAAGCCCGGCATCTGGCTGGGACCTTCGCTTCTCTGCGGCATCCTGGCGCTCGAGCTCGCTTACTTCCTGATGCACGACAGCGCCCAGGTCCTGAGCGGCGCGCCGATTCCTCCGAAGCAGGTCGGCATTGCGCTCTTCGGCCCCTACGCGCTCGGCGTGGAGCTGGCATCCATGCTCCTGCTGGCCGGACTGGTGGGCGCCTACCACTTGGGACGGCGGTCAGGCCGATAACGTCCGCCACAGAGACACAGAGGCACAGAGAAAGGATCGGGCCCCTATGATCGACCTTAATGCCATAACAGAAAATATTATTGGATGTGCCATCGAGGTCCACAGGAATCTAGGACCCGGCTTGTTGGAGTCCGTCTATGATAAGGCAATGTGTTATGAAATTGGAGCGAAAGGAATGCGATTTCAGAATCAACTCGTCGTTCCTATCCTTTATAAGGGCACAACTTTAGGTGAACACCGGATAGACATGATCGTGGAAGACGAGATCATTGTAGAACTCAAAGCAGTAGACCGGATGGACCCCGTCTTTAAAGCTCAAATACTTTCTTATATGCGGATGACGAATAAAAAGCTTGGCCTTCTTATCAATTTTAACGTGCCTTATCTAAAAGATGGAATTCAACGAATTATTCTCTGAGTCTCTGTGCCTCTGTGGCAGAAGTGGAGGTAATGTTTGATCGCAACAATCCCCATGGAGCACGGCCTGATCCTTGCGGCCATCCTGTTCTCGCTCGGCCTCGCCGGCGTTCTGGTCCGCAGGAACATCGTCTTCATGCTCATGTCCCTGGAGATCATGCTGAATGCAGCGGGCCTGGCGTTCATTGTTGCGGGAGCTCATTGGGGGCAGGCGGACGGCCAGGTGATGTTCATCTTCATCCTGACCCTGGCATCCGCCGAGGTCGCCGTGGGGCTGGCGCTGGTCCTCAATTTCTACCACCACTTCAGGTCGCTTGATGCCCGCGAGGCATCGACCATGAAAGGATGACCGGCGATGCCTGTGGCGCGCTTTGATCTCCTGACCATTCTCCCGCATGCCATCCTTGCCGCGGGCACGGTCATCGTCTTGATCGCTGCCGCAGTATTTCGCCGCCAGGCGGCGGTCCTTTTCCTCGCGGGCCTCACCCTGACATGCTCTCTGCTCTCCCTCGGGGTCGTCGTGCCCAGTCTGCCGGCTCCCGGTACGGACCTGTTCTTTCTTGACGGCATTTCCGCGTTCTCCACCGGGCTGGTCCTGTTCGCCGCGTTGTGCATCATCATCCTTGCCAACCCCTACTTCAGGAGACAGACCCTGCCTGCAGGTGAGTTCGCGGTGCTCCTGATGCTGGCGACCCTTGGGGGCCTTGTGCTCATTGCCAGCTCGCACTTTGCCTCCCTTGTCCTCGGGGTCGAGCTTGTCGGCATCCCCCTGGTCGCCCTGTCAGCGTATATTCGCCATCGCCCGCGCGGGATCGAAGCGGGCTTCAAATATCTGGTCCTCTCCGGCGTCTCCTCGGCGTTCCTGCTTTTCGGCATTGCGCTCCTGTATGCCGGATCGGGAAGCCTGCTGTTCGGCCCCGTTGTCGCCTCCTTCAGGCATTTGAGCGCACAGACGCCGCTCCATCATCTCGGCGTGGCGCTCCTGATCGCGGGGCTGGGCTTCAAGCTCGGCCTGGTCCCCTTTCACGGGTGGGTCCCGGATTTCTATGAAGGCGCTCCGGCGCCGGTCACGATCGCTGCCGCCACGGTGTCGAAGGCGGCGGTCATCACCGTGTTCCTGCGTCTCTTTCCGCCGTCCGTCATCGAGAACGACCATTATTTGTTCATCCTGTTCGCCGCGGTCGCGATCGCATCGATGACCCTCGGAAATCTTCTTGCCCTCGGGCAGAAAAGCATCAAGCGCATGCTGGCCTATTCGACCATAGCCCATAACGGCTACCTGCTCGTGGCGTTCTTGTCAGGCGGCTCCCTGGCGCAGACGGCCATCCTGCTCTACCTCTTCTTCACCGTCGTAACGAGCCTCGCAGCATTCGGGGTCGTGTCGCTTCTATCGGGAGAGAAGACTGATGCCGATGACCTGGACGGCTACACAGGACTCGCCTGGCGCAGGCCCGGGATCGCCCTGGTCCTGTCCGCAGCGGTCCTCTCGCTGCTCGGCATTCCGCTCTTCGCGGGATTCATCGCCAAGTTCTCCCTCGTGGCCGCAGGCATGGCATCGATGCATCTGGTGCCGGTCCTGGCGCTGGTGATCAACACCGGTGTCAGCGCCTACTATTATCTTCGCGTCATCATGACCATGTACAGCCGTCCGGATGGTGCGCCGGACAGCGTGCAATGGCCCGTTGACCATCACCTGCCGCTATTCGGCGTTGTCGTCGTGGCCTTGCAGGCGGTACTGCTCGTCGGCGTCGGTACAGCTCCTCAGTTCCTGCTCCGGCTCATCGAGAGGCTCCTATCGTGATCTGGCCAAGCCAAAAGCGCTGGCGAACCTTTGACACGGATAAGCACGGTTGAAGATCCGTGATAACGGCAGATCAGCTATTAACACCTAACCCGGACAAGCCGGAACAAAACCGTGGAACCGCCAAGGCGCAAAGGTTGCGAGGAAAACTTGAATTACTTAAAAATCCCTTTTTTTGACGTCCTTTGCTTCCTTCGCGTCT
>JAAXXJ010000068.1 GCA_013334545.1 Nitrospirota bacterium
GTCATGAAAAAGACATTGATTCTTCTTTTGAGCTTTATCGGTGCGATGCTATTCGTCGACAGTAGTTCTGTGCCTTTTCTGATGCCATTTGTGTTTGCCCACTGTGATACCCTTGATGGCCCAGTAGTTAAAACCGCAAAGGCCGCTCTCGAAAAGGGGGATGTTACGCCTATACTAAAGTGGGTGAAAAAAGAAAATGAAACGGAGATAAAAGACCTGTTCAAGAAGACGCTCACGGTCAGAAGTAAAGGGAAAGAGGCTCAGGAACTTGCAGATATGTACTTTATGGAAACACTCGTCAGACTGCACCGTGCAGGTGAGGGCGAACCTTATGCTGGCTTGAAACCTGCCGATGTTGTTGAACCGGCTGTCGTCGAAGCGGACAAAGCATTAGAAAGCGGCTCAGTGGACAACCTAGTTAAACTTGTTACAGAGGCGGCGTCAAAGGGCATACGCGAGCGTTTCAACAAAGCGAAAGAGACAAAGAAACATGCCGATCAAGGCGTTGAAGCCGGACGTGAGTTTGTGGATGCATATGTACAGTTTACCCATTATGTAGAACGGTTACATCTTGTCTCTACTGCTGAGGCAGAGCAGCACCATGGCGCGGTCAAGGCTACAACCGAAGAACACCATAAACACTAAATTGAAATGCTATACATAACAAAAAGCTCAAGAGGGGCGCGGCAGAGGGAAGCCGCGTCCCTTAGCTTTGCGTTACGATAAAATGATCTTCACCAAACTATGCCAGTAATTCATCAGTCCTCCTACCGCGCACCGTTCCTGTTCAACAACGGACACCTCCAGACCCTTTATCCCACGATAGCACGCAAGGTCGAAGACGTTACCTATCAGCGGGAGCGGATCTTTACGCCCGACGATGACTTCCTCGACCTTGACTGGTCTCGCGCAGGCAATCGGAGGCTCGCCATCCTTTCCCACGGACTCGAGGGCAATACCCATCGTCCCTACATGGTCGGCATGGCGAGGATATTGAACCGGCACGGCTGGGACGTCCTGGCCTGGAACTACCGCGCCTGCTCGGGCGAGATCAACCGGCGCCTCCGCATGTACCACAACGGCTGCATCGACGACCTGGACTGTGTTGTGCAGCAAGCGCTGAAGGACAACAGGTATGAGCGGGCGGCGCTCATCGGCTTCAGCCTCGGCGGCAACCTGACCCTGATGTACCTGGGCAGCATGGCGGAGAAACTGGATGCACGGATCGGAAGCTCCGTGGCGTTTTCTGTGCCCTGCGACCTCAAGGCGGGCGCTCGGGAGCTGGCGAAGGCGAAGAACTATCTTTACATGAAGCAGTTCCTCGTGTCGCTCCACAAGAAGATCAGGCAGAAGATGGAGCAGATGCCCGGGGTGATCAGCGACGACGGGTACGACCGCATCAGGGACTTCAAGGGCTTCGATGACCGCTATACTGCGCCGATCAACGGATTCAAGGACGCAGAGGACTACTGGTTCCAGTGCAGCAGCGGCAGGTTCCTTTCATCGATCACCATCCCGACACTGATCGTGAACGCCCTGGACGACCCGTTCCTCGCCGACGGGTGTTATCCCATCGGCCAGGCAGAGAACAGCAGGTTCGTGCACCTTGAAAAGCCGGCATCAGGCGGGCACGCGGGCTTCATACAGTTTAACAGTGATGGGAGCTACTGGTCGGAGAACCGGACGATTGAATTTCTCGGGCAGGCGTGGTAGAGTAACACCCGATCAAGAACGCTTACCGCCAAGGCGCGAAGGACGCAAAGGTTCTATTATATCAAAGAAGGTCGAAGTTCTTCGCGATCTTTGCGACTTCGCGGTAATAGGGTTTTTCGTTGTTGCTGGACTAGTGAAGAAGACCAAGAGTACTGAATAAGAAAGGAGATGCAGGGAGCACGAGCAAAGCTCCCGTGAGAGCCAACTGAAGACCAGGAAGCCAGGGAAGAGGAGTGAGAATCTCCCGCTGCCCCGCAGCCGTAAAGGGAACGAAAGCCCGAACAAGCCACTGTCCTGCGCCACAGCAGGATGGGAAGGCGGGCGAGTAGGATGGAGCCCGGAGCCGGAAGACCTATCCTGGAACAGCCACACATCTCGAGGGAGGAGTTACGACATGAACTACAAGTTCTTTACCCACCAGGACTGCGCCTTCTATCCCTGTCACGACCTCAACGAATGGAGGTCCTGCCTTTTCTGCTGGTGCCCGCTCTATCTGCTCGATTGCGACGGCACGTTCGTTCTGAAGAACGGCATCAAGGACTGTTCGAACTGCGTCATTCCGCATACGGAAGAAGGATACGATTATATCCTTGAGGTCGTTCAGAGCAAGGTCTATCGCCGGTAGCTGTCTCCCCCGGAACGGGCGCCGCGACTGCCCCAAAAAAACTTGAAATCCATGGCGCAATATGAAATAATGCAAAAAGTTTCGCATCGCCCCTCTACTGCATGACACTTATCATCGAAGCGATCATTCTCGGCATCGTCCAAGGGCTGACGGAGTTCCTGCCGATCAGCAGCTCCGGCCACCTCATCCTGGCCCAGTGGGCAACGGGCTGGCAGGGCGAACTGATGAACAGCCTCACCTTTGATGTGGCGCTGCACTTCGGCACGCTCACGGCAGTGCTGTGGTACTTCTGGCGGGACTGGCTCAAACTCGGCAAGGCGACGCTCAGGGTTGTGCAGGGCAAGGCCCTGGAATACGAGGCCAAACTGGTGTGGTACATCGTGCTCGGCACCATCCCCGCGGTCATTGTCGGCCTGACCCTGGAACACATGGTCGAGACGGCCTTTCGGAACCCGCTCCTGGTCGCCGGATCACTGGTCTTCGGATCGCTCCTGATGTGGCTGGCGGACCGGTACTCGTCCAGAACCCGCCACCTCGGGGACATGACCCTGGGTCACGCGCTCTTCGTGGGTGTCGCCCAGGCCACCGCGCTCATCCCCGGCATCTCCCGATCGGGGATCACGATCTCCGCGGGTCTCGCCGCCGGATACCGGCGCGAGGATTCGGCGCGGTTCTCCTTCCTGCTCTCGACGCCGGTGATCGCCGGGGCGGCGTTGCACAAGGTGCACCACATCACCTTCCAGGGAGACGCGGCATGGGGTTGCATCCTCGGCACGCTCAGCTCCGCGGTGGTGGGTTACCTTGCTATACGCTTCCTGATACGCTATCTGGAGCGGCATTCACTGAACATCTTTGTCTGGTACCGCCTGGCGCTCGCCGCTGTGGTGGTGCTGTATGTTGCCCTGAAATAAATCGAGGTCCATGGCGGCATCCAAGGTAAAACATCAGTACGGGCACGAGATCGTCGCCCTCATCCTTTTCGCGGCGGGGCTGCTGCTCCTGCTCGCTCTCGTCACCTACAGTGCGACCGACCCCTGCTTCAGCGTGGCCGGCAAGGGCGGGGAGACCAGGAACGCCATCGGCGTCATCGGCTCCTATCTGTCCGATGCGCTCCTCAAACTGTTCGGGGTCAGCGCCTATCTCATCCCTGCATTCCTGTTCGCCTACGCGGTGTTCTTCGCCCTCGGCGGCGAGGCTGTCCACCCGCTCCTCAAGAAGATCGGCGCAATCCTGCTCTTCATCTCGCTCACGACGCTCCTGGGGCTCCAGGGCGAGACGGTCGTCCTATTCGGCGAGACGATTCCATCGGGAGGCATGCTCGGCCAGCTCTTTGTCATCCTCATGGTGAAGAGTGTTTCGATCACTGGCGCCTTCATCATTACCGTCACCAGCCTGTTCATAGCACTGATCCTCCTCACACCTTTCTCGCTCCTGAACGCATTCGCGCTCCTTCGGAAGGCATACCTGGGGCTTGTCGAGCAGGCGGCGCTGTTCATGGCGATCCAGAGGGGGCGGGCTGAGAAGGCGCGCGAGGCCAAGGCCCGGCCGATTCAGCCCAAGGAGCCGCCGAAGATCATGGAAACGCCGGCCGTTCCGAAGGCGCCGGTCATCAATCCAAGCGAGCGGCTTCTGCGGGAGAAGAGGGAGAAGCCGCCGAAGACCGCCCAGGCCGCCTTCGAGTTCATGGACGACGGCAAGGGCGCGTACAAGCTCCCCTCCACGGACCTGCTTGACCCGGTGCCGCCTTCGATCAAGAAGATCTCTGAAAAGGACATGATCGCCCAGTCCGAGCTCCTCGCGCAGAAGCTGCTGGACTTCGACATCCAGGGCCGCATCACCCAGGTCCACCCCGGCCCGGTCGTGACCATGTTCGAGTTCGAGCCGGCGCCGGGCGTGAAGGTGAGCAGGATCGTGAACCTTGCCGACGACCTCGCGCTCGCCATGAAAGCTGCGTCGGTACGGATCCAGTCGCCACTGCCCGGCAAGGCGGCCGTCGGCATCGAAGTGCCGAACAACACCCGCGAGACCGTCTATTTCCGCCAGATCATCGAGTCGGCCGAGTATCAGGCCAACCGGTCCCGGCTCAAGGTGCCCATGGGCAAGGATATCTTCGGCACATCGATCGTGTCCAGCATCGAGAAGATGCCGCACCTCCTCGTCGCGGGGGCCACCGGCTCGGGCAAGAGCGTGGCCATCAACTCCATCATCCTGGCGCTCCTGTTCAACGCACGGCCGAACGAGCTGAAGCTCGTGCTGGTGGACCCCAAGATGCTTGAACTGTCGCTCTACAACGATATCCCGCACCTGCTCACACCGGTGGTCACCCAGCCCAAGCGCGCGGCAGAGACGCTCCGGGCGCTTGTGGCCGAAATGGAACGGCGCTACCGGACGCTGGCCGAGAAGGGCTCCAAGAATATCGAATCATATAACAAGGCCGTGCCCGAGGCCGAGCGGCTGCCCTACATCGTGATCATCATCGATGAGCTCGCCGACCTCATGATGACCGTGCAGCGCGAGGTGGAGGAGTCCATCATGCGTATTTCCCAGATGGCGCGCGCCGCCGGCCTCCACCTCATCGTGGCGACGCAGCGGCCGAGCGTGGACGTGATCACCGGTCTCATCAAGGCCAACCTCCCGACGAGGGTCTCCTTCCAGGTCTCGTCCAAGACCGATTCTCGCACCATCCTCGACGCCAATGGCGCCGAGAACCTGCTCGGCATGGGCGATATGCTCTTCCAGCCGCCCGGCACGGCCCACCTCATCCGGGTGCACGGGTGCTTTGTCTCCGAGGCCGAGATCAAACGGGTGGTGGAGTTCATCAAGAAGCAGGGCGCGCCCAACTACGACTTCCTGGCCCAGCGCGTGAAGGAGGTGGCCGAGGCCGAGGTGGCCGCCGTGGAGGACGACGAGCGCGACGAGTTCTACCAGCGCGCCGTGGAGCTGGTGCAGATGAACGGCCAGGCGTCCACGTCGTTCCTGCAGCGGAGGCTTCGCGTGGGGTACAATCGCGCCGCGCGCATGATCGAGATGATGGAGGAGGACGGCATCGTGGGACAGGCCGACGGATCCAAGCCCCGGCAGGTGCTGGTCAGGAAGAACATGGACGGGACGGTGAGGGACCTTGATGACATCTAAGCGACATTGCGGATTGCGGATTGCGGATTGCGGAAAGAAGTATGCGGGTCGGTGCTTGTATACCCCGCTGCTCATCTTCCTCCTGTTGTTCCCTGCGGGATACGCTTCGCCTGCGGCAGAAACGGCGCCCCTAGCCTCGGGACCAGCGGCGACGGCACCTGCGGTCACCGCTGTTACAACGTCGGTGCCTGCCGCCGTCGGCATGGATGGTGTTCAGGCCATCGAGGCGCACTATCGCGATCTTGCGGACCTGACTGCAAGGGTCGTGCAGAAGAACTTCCTCAAGTCCGTGGAAAAGACCCAGAAATTCGAGGGTACGCTCGCAATCAAACGGCCTGGCAAGCTCCGGCTCGAGTATACGAACGGCCAACTGATCATGATCGATGGAGCGGAAGCGTGGTTCTATTCGAAGAAGAGCGAGCAGGCCATCCGGCGCACCTTCAAGGATTTCGAGCAGGCCAACATTCCGGTCGCGTTCCTGCTCGGCGCGGGGGCCATCCGGCAGGATTTCGCCGTGTCAATGCCCGAGGCGGACAAGCCCCGCATGCTTGACCTCGTCCCGAAAAAGGCGGGAGCCGCCATGAGGAAACTGCGGCTTTACTCTGACGAGGTCGGCAGGATCACGCGCATGGTCGTCCATGACCGTTCCGGGAACACATCGGACATCCAGTTCTCCGATGTGAAGGAAAGTGTGGGCCTGGACGAGGGGCAGTTCCGATTCAAAGTCCCGAAGGGGACGGAAGTGATAGAGCAGTAGGTGGTAGATAGTAGGCGGGGGACAGGCAGGGCGAGCAAGTGGAAGGCGTGAAGGAAGCGGCATTGTTTCGCGCTTTTCCCCATCTCCCACCTACGATCTACCCTATGCAGCATTTTAGGAGGATCCTATGGCAGCGGAAAATTCATTTGACGTTGTTTCCAAGATCGACATGGCCGAGGTGACGAACGCAGTTGCCCAGACGATGAAGGAGATCTCCCAGCGCTTCGACTTCAAGGGCAGCAAGTCCGCCATCACCCAGGAGAAGGATGCGCTGGTCATCGTTTCCGACGACGATTACAAGCTCAAGAGCGTGATCGATATTTTGCAGGGAAAACTGGTGAAGCGCGGCGTGCCGACCAAGAACCTGTCCTACGGCAAGGTGGAGCCGGCGCTCGGCGGGGCCGTACGCCAGAAGGTGACGATTCAGCAGGGGATACCGACGGACAAGGCCAAGGAGGTCGTCAAGGCCATCAAGGACTCGAAGATCAGAGTTCAGGCCTCTATCCAGGCAGATCAGGTCCGGGTGTCGGGAAAGAACCGCGACGACCTCCAGTCGGTCATCGCGTTGCTCAAGGGCAAGGATTTCGGCATCGAGCTCCAGTTCACCAACTATCGGAGCACGTAACGGGCGGACCCCTTTCCCCGCCTTGTCGTTCCGCCGCTCTCCTTCCTAACCGGTGAATTAACCTTGCATTTTTTGTTTAAACTGCTATAATTTGCCAATGTTGCGCACCATGCCCATACGGGAGTCCGCATGAGCCTCGTCGGCCGTCTGGAAGACCTCGCCTTGCCGGACATCTTCCAGATCATCAGTCTGAGCAAGAAGACGGGAACGCTTGTTGTCAAAAGCCGCAAAGGATCAGGGATGATCGTGTTCAGGGACGGCCAGGTGGTCCAGGCCGGCAGCGATGTCATTCGCGACTCCCTTGGCAACATCCTGGTGTCCCAGGGGATGGTGGACCAGGCGGACCTCGCGGCAGCGCTCGCGCGCCAGAAGATGAGCCCCGACAAACCCCTCGGCATGATCCTTGTGGAGACCAAGGCCACAACCGCTCAGGTCATCGAGGACGTCGTGCGCCAGCAGATCGAGGAGATCATCTATGACCTGCTTGCGTGGGAAGAGGGGTTCTTCAATTTCGAGCTCGGCGAGGTCGCGCCGAAGGACAAGATCGAGATTGATACGCAGGACCTGCTTCTGAAGTCCGGTCTGAGCGCCGAGTACCTCCTGATGGAGGGGACGCGGATGCTCGATGAAAAGCGCAAGGACCAGGGCAGGAAGACCTCTCCGGCCGCAAAACCGAAGGAGACACCCAAAGCTTCCGCCTCGCCCGACCCCTTAGCAGAAGCATCCCTGCCACGGCCGACCTCCGTACTGTCCCGCCCCGCCCCGGTCACCCGAACAAGCTCCGAGCCTGCCCGCGAGGAGTTCCGCTCCAAGATCGAGAACGAATCGCCGTCCAAGCAGATCACGACGCTCAAGTCCATGTTCGACGAGCTCCGGTTCCCTACGGCCACGGCCGAAGTGACGCTCCTGACCCTCCGGTACGCGAGCGAAGTAGTGAACCGTGCCATCCTGTTCATGGTAAAGAAGGACGAGGTGCGCGGACTCGGCCAGTTCGGGATCGAACTCGCGAGCGGCGCGTCCCCGGACAAGGTGGTGCGGAATATCCGCATACCGCTCAACACACCATCCCTGTTTCGGAACGTTATTGAATCCCGTCGCACCTACCTTGGCCTGATGGAGTCCAACGACCAGAACAACTATTTCGTGAACGAGGTGGGAGGGTCCAGGCCCGACGCAGTGTTGGCGCTTCCGCTCGTCGTGGACAACAAGGTCGCCCTCATTGTCTATGGCGACAACCTCCCCGACCTAAAACCCATCAGGGGCGTTGAAACGCTCGAGATCTTCATGAACCAGGCGGGCATGGCGCTGGAGAAGGCCCTGCTCGAGCGGAAGCTGGCCGAGCTCGAGAAGGAGAAGGAATGAAGAACGTGCTGATCGTGGAGGATTCCAAAGCTATCCGCTCCGTTATCCGCATCGCCCTTGAGGAGGCCGGTGATTTCTTTGCAGCCGAGGCGAACAACGGTTTCGAGGCGCTCAAGATGCTGCCCAGCAGGAGGTTCGACCTCATCATCACGGACATCAATATGCCCGACATCAACGGTCTTGAGCTCATCGGTTTTGTCAAGGCGAATCCGTCCTTCAAGGACATCCCGCTCATCATCGTGAGCACGGAAAAGACCGAAGAGGACAAGAAAAGGGGCCTGGCGCTGGGCGCTATGGGCTACGTGGTCAAGCCGTTCAAGAAGGAAGACCTCATGGTGCTGGTGAAGAAAGCGGTGGGAGGGAGGTAATTATTGCGGTTTGCAGACTGCGGATCGGGGAATGAACATTCCGGATAAACACGAGAAGGTCTCCGGTTATGATCCGAAAATCCGCTATCCCAAATCAGCAATCATAGAATTATGAAATCCGATCGACCCATACAGGAATTCCTGGCCGAGGCCGAGGATATTCTTGAGACCGCGAACCAGGCCCTCATGTCCCTCGACGATGCGAAGGGCGGCGGCCGCGCCAATCCCGACACGGTCAACGGTCTCTTCCGAGCGCTCCATTCTTTTAAGGGTCTCGCCGGGATGTTCGGGCTCAAGGTCTTGGCGGACCTCTCGCACAAGCTCGAGTTCCTCCTCGATGAGGTCCGGCTCGGCAAGGTAAGCCTGGGCCAAGAAACCCTGGACGCCCTGTCGGATACGCTCGGGCTCCTGGGCCGGCTCGTTCAGCAGACCGGGAAGGGCCTGCCACTCGAGGACATCGCCGGGGCGCTTGACCGCATCGATCGGATCCTCGCGGCGAAATCCGCGGATGCGGCCGGCCCGACGCTCTTGTCCCAAATCGCCATCGATCCAGCGGTGCTGCAGGTGCTGACGGAATATGAGGAACACCGGCTTACCGAGAACGTCCGGGAGCGTAAGAACCTTTTCCTGGTCCGGGTCTCGTTCTCCTTTGCTGCGTTCGAGAGCGGCATCCGGACCTTAACCGAAACGCTCAAGAATCACGGAGAGATCATTTGCACCTTGCCTACTGCCAGCGCTGGCGGTGACGGCATCGGCTTCACCATCATGCTCGGGACCTCTGCAACGCGGGAGGTCCTGGCGGCGGCGACCAACCTGCCGAACACGTCCTTTGAGGCGGTCCCTCGGATGGACGACAGCAGGATGCAGGACGTGCGGCCGGAGATGACCACGCTCAAGACCGTGAGCAACACGGTGCGCGTGGATATCCACAAACTGGACAGCCTGATGAGCTCCGTGGGTGAGCTTCATATCATCAAGAGCGAGATCGGCCGCATTGCCCTGGACCTGCGCGGCCAGCAGGGGTTCACCGGCATCGCGGTGACCCTCACGAAGGCATATAAGAACCTGGAGCGGCGGCTCAACGAGATCCAGGAGGGCATCCTGGACGTGCGCATGGTGCCCATCGGCCAGATCTTCACGCGCCTCGCCCAGACCGTGCGGAAATACGCCCGCGAGGCGGGCAAGGAGATCGATCTCGAGATCCGCGGCGAAGAGACCGAGCTCGACAAACTCATGGTGGAGGACCTGGCGGATCCGCTCATGCACCTCATCCGGAACGCAATCGACCATGGTATCGCCAAGCCGGATGTGCGGAAGCTGCAGGGCAAGCCCGAGCGCGGCCTCGTGCGGCTCACGGCGTTCCCCACGGGTAACCATGTGGTGATCACCGTTGAGGACGACGGCGGCGGGATCGACCCGCTCGCGCTGCTCGCCAAGGCGCGGGAAAAGGGGCTGGTGGAGGACGAACTTGACGCCGAGCGCGACCGCAAGGAGGTCCTGGACCTCATCTTTCTGCCGGGCTTCACGACGAGTGAAACGGTGACCGAGATCTCAGGACGCGGCGTCGGCATGGACGTGGTGAAGCGGAACGTGTCGCGGCTCTCGGGGATGATCGACATCGAGACGGAGACGGGTGTGGGAACGACCTTTATCCTGACCCTTCCCATCACGCTGGCCATCATCAAGGCGCTGATCATCGAGGCAAGCGGACGCCGGTTCGCCGTGCCTCTCGGCTCGGTCCTCGAGGTCATGAGGGTCCGGCCGGAGCAGATCGAGACCATCGAGACGCGCGAGGTGATGGCGATCCGAGACGAGACCGTTCCGCTGCTGCGGCTCTCCGATGCATTCTCGCTGCCCCAGGCGGACCGGCCGGAAACGCACTTTGTTGTCCTGGTGGGGCTTGCTGAGCGGAAACTGGGGCTCGTGGTGGACCGCCTGCGGGGCCAGCAGGAGATCGTCATCAAGCCGCTCGGCAGCCGCCTCGCCGATACGCCGGGTATTGCCGGCGCCACGGAGCTCGGCGATAAGATCGTCGTGCTGGTGCTCGATGTGGAGTCCCTCATTGAAGGGACCCTGAAAAAAACAGCGTCCAGGTTCCAGGGGTAAGTAATAAGTAATCAGTGGTCAGGAGACAGGGGTCAGCAGTCAGGAGAAAAGGGTGAGAGCGCACCGTTCTCGTGGCCCCGGGATCCGGGCTTCTGACTCCGGAGAGCTACTTGTACGAAGAATTTTACGGGCTGAAGGAAAAGCCGTTCAGCAAGACACCGGACCCGCGTTTCCTGTACCAGGGCCGGAAGCACGCCGAGGCCCTGGCGCGTCTCCAGCTTGCCGTGGAGGACATGGACATTGTGCTCCTGACCGGCGACATCGGGTCCGGCAAA
Source organism: Nitrospirota bacterium (assembly GCA_013334545.1). Lineage (GTDB taxonomy): Bacteria > Nitrospirota > UBA9217 > UBA9217 > UBA9217 > JAAXXJ01. Next base: position 10,967 of record JAAXXJ010000068.1, read on the forward strand.
ACGACGCTGTCCCGGGCGCTCATCGACTCGCTGGACGAGCGGTTCCATCCGGTGCTGATCATCAACCCGCGGCTTTCTCCGACGCAGCTCCTCCAGACCGTTGCGCTCCGGCTCGGCGTTGACGAAGAGCTGCATGCACGCCACGGTCTGCTCGAGGGGATCAACGCGAAGCTGTACGAGATCTATGAAGCGGGCAAGCGAACGGCAATCATCATCGACGAGGCGCAGCTTATCCCCGGCAAGGAGACCTTTGAGGAGCTCCGGCTGCTCACGAACTTCCAGCTCGACGACCGCAACCTCCTGGCCCTGGTGCTCATCGGTCAGACAGAGCTGAGGGTGCGGCTGGCGAAGCGGCCGTACCGTGCGCTGAGGCAGCGCATCGGGCTCCAGTACCACCTCGGTCTGTTGGACGAACAAGAGACCGGAGAGTATGTGGCGCACCGGCTGAGCGTTGCAGGACGGGACGCTCCGCTCTTTGACGAGGGCGCGATCGCGGCCCTCTACCGCTACAGTGACGGCGTGCCGCGGCTGATCAATGTCCTTGCAGGCAACGCGCTGATCGAGGGTTTCGGCAGGGGCGCTGCGGCCATCACGGAGGAGATCGTGGAGGACGTGGCGGAGGAACTTAAGTAATATTCAACGTTCAAGGTTCAAGGGTGGATGTATGCACGTGCTATGGCTCCTTGAACTTTGAACATGACACCTTGAAGGTGATTAATCATGGATATCCTAGCGGCGAGAAAGAAGGCGGCGGAGAAGGCAAAGGCGGTAAGCGCCCAGAGTGCCGATCAGGCACTCCCGGCTTCGGGGCAGAAGGAGACCAGCGTTCCGGCCCCGGCGTTGCCGCCCCTGCTCCAGGAGACTACGTTCATGCCGAATGGTCCTCTTGCGGCTCCGGAACAGGCTCCCGTGATGCTGCCGGAGAACGAGATGGCTGCGGCGTCGCCTCCGGCCACGGCTGCCCCGGGGCCTCACAAGAAGGAAGAGCCTGTGCCCGGGCCCGTTCTGTCCGGGACAGAAGAGCCGGAGCAGCAGCAGGAGGAGCAGGACCTCGAGATGCTTTCCTTCCTCCTCGGCAATGAAGAATATGTTGTCCCCGTTGACCGGGTCCGGGAGGTCCTGACCCCCAAAGAGATCACGCCGGTGCCGCATACGGCGGACTATCTTGTCGGCGTCTGCTCCCTCCGGGGCACGGTGATGCCGGTCGT
>JAAXXJ010000069.1 GCA_013334545.1 Nitrospirota bacterium
CCGCGCTCCCGTTCCTCGGGTGCCTTGTCGATGTTGTCGTACGACACGAAGCTGGCCATGTTCTTGAACGCCAGCACCTTCGTGATCGCCGCCGTCAGCGTCGTCTTGCCGTGGTCAACGTGGCCGATCGTCCCCACGTTCACATGCGGCTTCGTTCTCTCAAATTTCGCTTTTGCCATAGAGCCCTCCGGATCAAGGAATTCTGAAATGGAACAAATGCTATGGAGCCCATGAGCGGGATTGAACCGCTGACCTCATCCTTACCAAGGATGTGCTCTACCAACTGAGCTACATGGGCGCTACCTCAATTTTAAATTCAAATTGGCAAATTTAAAATTTGATATATGGAGCGGGAAACGGGATTCGAACCCGCGACCCCCAGCTTGGAAGGCTGGCGCTCTAGCCAGCTGAGCTATTCCCGCATTCTCTTTCGGATTTCGGACTGCAGGTCCTTGATCATGGACCGCAGTCCGCGATGGTCAATCCGCGCCGTATGAAATGAAGTGGTGGGGAGGGGAGGTTTCGAACCTCCGTAGGCTGACGCCGACAGATTTACAGTCTGTTCCCTTTGGCCACTCGGGCACCTCCCCGATTACAACTACCTTACGTGATGGATGATTTGATTGCTGTGACCGGCAGATAGCTGGAGCCACCGGAGGGAATCGAACCCACGACAGGCTGATTACAAATCAGCTACTCTACCAACTGAGTTACGGTGGCGATACTTCGGAATTCCCTGGGCACACCACGACTGGGACCGCTTTTCACGGAAGTTGGTATTTTAGCCGAGAGCATCCCCGATGTCAACAAATAATTTGAATAAAAACGCAGATGGAACCAGGGGCGCCGGAGAAGGCCCGGGGAGGTCACCGGGACCGCTGCCGGAGGGCTTCGTACAGCAGGATCCCCGCGGCAACGGAAACATTCAGTGAACTGATCATGCCCAGCAGGGGGAGGGAGACCAGGTAATCGCAGTGTTCCCGCACAAGCCTGCGGACACCCCGGGCCTCACCGCCCAGGACCAGGGCCGTGGGCCGAACAAAGTCTGCGTCCCAGTAGACGGTTTCCCCTCCTGCTTCGGCTCCCGCGACCCACACTCCTGCCTTCTTGAACTCTTCCAGGGTATTGACGATGTTCACCACCTTGACCACGGGAACGTGCTCCATGGCGCCGGCCGCCGCCTTGGCCACGGTCTCGGTCAGGCCGGTGGCCCGCCGCTCCGGGATGATGACGCCATGGACGCCGGCGGCGCCAGCAGTCCGGATGATGGCGCCGAGATTGCGGGGGTCTTCGACTCCGTCGAGGACCAGGAGGAGCGGCGCTTTTCCCTGCTGCGCGGGGGCCGCGAGAATCTCATCAAGGGTCGCATATTGCTTTGCCGAGGCGATGGCGATGACCCCCTGATGGTTCGTGCCCGGCGCCTCCCGGTTCAGAGCCTCACGGCTCGCGAACCGGACCTCGGCACCGCATTCCCGGGCGAGGCGGAGGATCGCTTGGACATTGCGGTCCTGCTTCCGCTGGTCTGCGACTAGGAGACGCTGGACCGGCCGGCCTGCCTTCATGGCTTCAAGGACGGGATTGATGCCGATGATCTTGTCTTTGGACATAGCTCGGGTTGAAAAACGGTTTTACCGCAGAGTAATGCAGAGGAAGGCACATCGACGATGAGACAATATGCTTTTCCGTGCTCATGCGACCAAGGAACCAGCACGTCGTTCTTCTGTAAATGCTTCATGGAGAGCCGTCAAAAGGGGGGCGATCCGCGTTCATCTGAGGAAAACTATCTCATGGATGCTTTGATTGCCTCTGTGTCATCTGCGGTAAATGCCCTTTGCACTACTTCGGCTTCCAAACCGTGCCGCCCGGCCGGTCGAAGAGCGTGACGCCGGCATCGTCCAGGACCTTTCGGATGCGGTCCGCCTCGGCCCAGTTCTTTTCGGCACGCGCATTGTTCCTGAGATGGATATACTCCTCGATCTGCTCCACCGACAGCGTTATTTTGTGTTCGCCGAGCCGCGCTTCCTGGAACCACTCTTCCGGCTCACGCAGGAAGATACCAAGGGTCCGGCTGACATTATCGAATGATTCATGCGCCGCCGACAGGATGATGTACGCACCCTGCTCGTTCTTTACTGGTAGTTCGGCGATGAACTTGTTCACGTCCCGCACCAGGTCATAGATGAGCCCGATGGCCAGCGCCGTGTTGAAGTCGTCATCCATGGCCTCCTCGAAGGCCCCTGGCAAGTTCAGGATCTTCTCGTACAGCGGACGGTCCGCTGACTCGACCACCTCTTCGGGCTTGACCGCCGGCGCCTTCTTTCCGGCAAGAAAGTTCCTGATCCCTTCTTTCATGGTATAGAAGCGGTCAAGGCCCGCCCGCGCGTCCTTGAGGTTTGCGTCGGAGAAATCGATGGGGCTCCGGTAGTGCGTCGAGAGCAGGAAGAGCCGGACGATCTCCGCGTCGTACTTGTCCAGGATGTCGCGGATGGTGAAGAAGTTGCCCAGGGACTTGGACATCTTCTCCTCATTGATGTTGACGAAGCCGTTGTGCAGCCAGTAGTTCACGAACTTTCTGCCCGATGAGGCCTCGCTCTGGGCGATCTCGTTCTCATGGTGGGGGAAGATAAGGTCCTTGCCGCCTGCATGGATGTCGAAGGTCTCGCCCAGGTGCTTGAAACCCATGGCCGTGCACTCGATGTGCCAGCCAGGCCTGCCCGGACCCCAGGGGCTGTCCCATGCGGGTTCGCCGGGTTTCGAGGCCTTCCACAGGGCGAAATCCAGCGGATCTTCCTTCCGCTCGTCCACCTCCACCCGCGCTCCGGCCTTCATGTCCTCGAGGTTCCGCTTCGAGAGCTTGCCGTAGTCCTTGAAGCTCGCAACGCGGAAATAGACATCGCCGTCCACCGTGTAGGCGTGCCCCTTTTCGACGAGCCGCCGGATGACGTCGATCATCTCCTTGATATGTTCGGTGGCAAGCGGCTCGTCGTCGGGCCTGCCCACGCCCAGGCGCTTCATGTCCTCCTGGTAAGCGTCGATGTACTTGCGCGCGACCTCGGCCGCGGAAATGCCCTCTTCCTTCGCCCGGTTGATGATCTTGTCATCCACGTCGGTGAAGTTCCGCACGTACGTGACCTGATATCCCCGGCGCCGGAAGTACCGCTGAATCACATCGAAGGCCACCGCGCCGCGGGCATGCCCGAGATGGGAATAGTCATACACCGTCACACCACAGGCATACATATTCATCCTGCCCGGCGTTACCGGCACGAACTCTTCTTTTTTCCCGGTCAAGGTGTTATAGAGCTTGAGCATGGCTGAACAGTTCTCCATCCAGAACCGTGTTCCCCGTTCCCCGCGGTCTGAACAAGCGTGAGATTGTATACGGTGGAAGCAAGGTTTGTCAAGAAATTTCAGGGGATAGCGATCTGCCGGGGAATGGGTACCGTCGCCTACCCCACGCTATCTAAAACTTGCCGGATCTGCCGTGCCAGCGTTCCTGGCCGGAGCGGCTTGTGGATCAAAGCGACCCCCGGCTCCAGGATCCCCTGTGTGGAAAGGGCGTCCTGCGTATATCCTGACATGAACAGCACCTTGATCCCCGGCCGCCTAGTGCGCATGACCTCGGCGAGCTGCCTGCCGTTCATACCCGGCATCACCACGTCCGTCAGCAGCAGATCCACATGGTGCGGGAAAGAATCGCTGGTCTTGAGTGCTTCATCACCCGATGCTGTGATAAGGACCCGGTAGCCCAGCGGCGCCAGCACATCGTCGATAAGACCCCGGACCAGTTCGTCGTCCTCGACTACCAGGAGCGTTTCCATCCCCTGCGGCAAGATGTCGGGGGTATCATGCTCCTTCTCTCGATCGGCATCAGCCCCTTCAGAAAGGGGAAAGTAGATCCGAAAAGTGGTGCCCTGGTCCTGCTCGCTGCTCACCACGATGTACCCGCCATGCTGCTTCACAATCCCATAAACCGTCGCGAGACCCAGGCCGGTCCCCCTCCCAAGCTCCTTGGTCGTGAAAAACGGCTCGAAGATGCGCTCGCGCACTTCCGCTGTCATGCCGGTGCCGGTGTCGGCAACCGAAAGCATGACATACGCACCCGGCTTCATCTCTCCGTAGCCTGGCACACATCTGTCGTCCGGCCCCGTATCGGCCGTTTCGATCAGGAGCCGCCCTCCCGAAGGCATGGCGTCCCGTGCATTCACCGCGAGGTTCATCAGGACTTGCTCGATCTGGCCCTTATCGGCTCGCACCGTGCTTTTCGCGGCGCCCGGTTTCAGCTCGAGAAGCATATCCTCTCCGATAATCCGCTTTAGCATGTCCCCCAAGCCCCTGATGATGGCGTTCAGGTCCAGCTCCTTCATCTCGAGGATCTGCCGGCGGCTGAAAGCCAGCAACTGGTGCGTCAGCGTGGCGGCCTTTTCACTCGCAACCTGGATGGAGATCAAGTGGCTCCGGAGCGGATCCTTCTCAGAAAGCTTCATGAGGGAAAGCTCTGCATAGCTCAGGATCGCCGTAAGTATGTTGTTAAAGTCATGGGCCACTCCACCGGCGAGACGGCCAATGGATTCCATCTTCTGGGACTGCAGCAGTTGCACCTGTAGCCGCTGACGCTCCGCTTCAGAGCGTTGACGCTCGGTAATCTCCTTTTTCAGGTCCATCACCGCTTGCCTGAGCTCGGCGGTGCGTTCTTCGACGACCGTTTCTAGTCTCTCGCGATACTGTTCCAGGTCGTACTGGAGGCCCAGTTCCGCGACCAGTGCTTCTCCGCTCATGTACCGCATCAGCAGCATCGTGGAAAAGATCAGAATGATGAATGTGTTCGCAATGAGAAAATCCCGGTGGCCGGTAAAGGTTTCCGTGAATAGGATCGGCAGGAGATAGATGACATACATCATCAATGTAATGGTCAAGTGGAAACGAAAGCGCGCAGGAACAAAACCGACGACCGATATGCCGAGCAGGATCATGCCCACGTAGTAAGGCGACTCATGTCCTCCAAACTTCAGGATCATGAGCTCGATGGCTGTGGCGGCGCCGATGACCAGCACAAAAGCAATCAACGAGAGATGCGCTTGCGGGAAACGCCGCGAAATAAAATATCCTGCTAGCATGAGAAGAGAAGCAACTGTCCGGTAACCCAGGAAAAGGAAGAAGTTTTCCGGAGTCACCAGATAGTCCAGCCAACACAGGGATAGAAAGAGGAAGCACCCCCAGAGGGAAGCCCTTCCGATCCAGAGACGAAAAATATCAGCCAGTTTCTTTTTTATAAAGTCTTCTTTTTCCATGGGACCGCACAGATGTTCACCTTGAGGCGCATGCAATATTATTGTATCATAGATCATATGGCCATTCATTAATTTCCTACGGGGGGCATCATGGCGAGTAAGGCACTGCGGTTCGTTGTCCATGAGCACAAATCGAAGCGGCTCCATTATGATTTTCGGCTGGAGATCGGCGGCGTGCTCAAGTCCTGGGCCATCCCCAAGGGGCCGTCCTTGGATCCCGCAGACAAGCGTCTTGCGGTCATGGTGCCGGACCATCCGCTTGAGTATATCGACTTCGAGGCCGTCATCCCCGAAGGGCATTACGGTGCCGGACCGGTGGTCGTGTGGGACACCGGTGAGTTCGTCCCGCTCGATACCGATGACCCTGAGAGATCACTGAAGAACGGCAAGCTCAGCTTTGAGCTGAAGGGAAAGAAGCTTAAAGGCGCCTTCGCCCTGGCGCAGATGAAGCATCTGCCGAGATCGACCGGCAAAGAGTGGCTGCTGATGAAGAAGAAGGATACCCACGCGAAGGACGGCTATAAGATCAAGAGTGCATTGACGCCAGCGCGGCTCAAAACCCTGAAAGAAAAGGTCCCGCCCTGCGAGACTGAGTAAAGAGCCGTCCCTTATACATGCCCTTGATGAAAGGGTGCAAATGGAGAACTGCATGCTACTTGTGGGCTTGCAAATACGCCAATACTATTCTATGATGTGTTGATTGCACAGCAGCACGCACGAGGAGCAGAACTGCGTTGTTGCGTAATGGATGCGTTCCGGACGAACATTCTCGGTGGCAAGCGGAATCCAGCATCCGGGAGATCTATCAGGAGCACGGGCAGGGGAATGCCGAAAGACACACGCATATTTGGTCTTCGCTTCGAATCGAATGCCGATCTCAATCCAAGGCAGGATGAACTCGGGCATTTTCTCGCAAGCACCCAAAAAGCAGACAGTCGGGATCCGCACAGCAGCGACTTGGCCCGATACCACGGTCTGATCGATAGCACCCGCGAGTTCACGCGCCGGCAGAGCATTGACGAGGAGCCGCAGGACATCCGGGACAGAATGTTCTACGGCGTGCTCGGTTTTTCGCAATTCGTCCATCCTGACCTGGAGCTCGCTGTGGGGCAGTTCAAATATCACCTCCATAATCTCGCAGCGCTGGACTTCCGGAAGCCGGAGGCGTTCATCAAGACCGCCGTAAAAGAAATAGCGGGCCTTGACCCCAAGAGGAAGGGCGATGCGGCCAAGTTGGAGCGTTTGCGCGATATGGTCGAGGAGCGGAAGCAGGCGCTCGCCTCCCTGAGGATGCTGCGCTCGGACCTGTCCCAGGAGCTGCGCGACATCGCGCAGTACATCAGGGACAACCTGGTCAGGATCGAACGCCTCTGTGAAAAATCGATCGTCATCCTCGTCGATCTCCTCGTCTCGAAGCAGGCTGAGCAGCAGCTGATCGGGGACATCAAGGAGCAGACCAAGTCCAGCATCAAGGATTCCCTGCTGCTCGGTCCGGTCTCCCGACAGCTGCTTGAGGATGCCAAAAAAGACGTCGACGTTCTCTCCCGGGAAATCACGGCCATTGTCCGGGAAGATATTTACGCGATGACGGGGTTGTACGAGGCCATCCACGAGCACGTTCGGCGTTCCGCCGGCGCGATCGACGGGCTGCTGGCGAAAACCGGGGGCGGGCGGAGCGACAGAGGAGATGAGGACCTGGCGGTATTCATGAAGATCGAGCAGGCCCTCGTCACGCTCATCAGGGACTATCGTTTCGAGCTGAAGGCGGGCGTCGTGCGCAGCGAGTCCGCGCATGAGGACGTTTTGCGGAAAAAACGGCATGACCTGCTCGACAGCATCTTCGCGCAATTTGAACGGGAACGTAGGACACGGGCTGACCGGCGATCAGGCAAAGACCGAAGAAAATATCCGACCGCAACGCCCTCCCTGGGCGAGCGAAGAACAGTGAAGGACAGGAGGTCCGGCATAAGCCGGCGGCGCTAACGCCAACGGGATGAAGTCGTCACAGCCGAACTGCCCGGCGTTAGAGGTAAGGCCAGGAGTTGAGAAGCGCCATTCCGGTGACATACTTGATTGGGAGAAGGCTCGTACTTTTCCCTTGCTCCTGCCTTCTTTCCCCCTTACCCTCTTTCCTTCTCAACTTCCCGCCCTCCCGCTTCGCTCTTGTAAATCCTCCCGCTGCCTCAATCCGCCCTGTCCAGGCTCCATATACCCGCACCTTTGCAGGCAATGAGCAAGAACACGAAGCAGTAGAGCACGGCCAGCTCGCCTTTGTTCACAAGGGGAAAGAACGCTGTTCCCATCTGGAACTTCCAGTGGAACTGGAAATAGGCCACGGCCATCTCACCGCTGCAGATGAAGGCGGCCCAGCGGGTCCCTAAGCCCAGCATGATCGCCAACCCTCCGACGAGCTCGATGACCCCGCCGATCCAGATCTGGGACCCGATGGCCGGCTGCGTCTCGGCGAGCACCCCCAGGACCTTCTGGCTTCCGTGGAACAGGAACATGAATCCCGCCACAATGCGCAGCAAGGCGTAGGCTTGACTCTCATACTTTTCAAGCTGTTTCATGAACAGATCCCCCTGTCTGGACAATGTCAGATCATTCCCTAATGGTATTATACAACGCAGGGACAACTTTGGGGGTGTCAATGAAGAATGTACCAAGCAGGCGATCAACGATGCAGAGAGATGATGTGCATGCTTTGCGATGTGAGAACTCACTTCGTTTTGCTGGTATAAAAAATGAAGAGAAAGACGGATCAAACCCCTGGTATCAGGCATACGCGGAGGACCGTATGATCAGTATCTTGACAGCTGTAATGATCTTAGGCGTGACCCTCATGACGCCCGCGGCATTCAGTGCCGACAATCAGGAGGAACAGAACAAGAAGAGCGTGTTGGAGTTCTACGAGAAGGCGATCAACCAGAAGGATTTCGAGGCTGCCTCGAAGTACCTGGGCCCGAGATACACCCAGCACAACCCGAATGCAGCCGACGGCGCAACGGGGCTGCAGGCATTCCTCCAGTTCCTTCGGGAAAGGTATCCGAACTCGCACAGCGACATCAAGCGCGTGTTCGCCGACGGAGACTATGTGATCTTGCATGTGCATGCTATACGCGAGGTCGGCACGCGCGGCAATGCCATTGTCGACATCTTCAGGCTCGAGAACAGCAGGATCGTGGAGCACTGGGACGTTAACCAGGAAATACCCGAGAAGTCAGCCAACACGAATGGGATGTTCTAGCCAGCGGACAGGGAAAGAGAAGGAGCACTGTCAAACAGAAGAGACTTGCTCCCCCTGCTGGTCCCGGATGGTTCTCGGATCAAACCTAGTCCTCTTCGTCCCCCACTGTCGCAGGTCGTGCCATCTGGAGCGGCTTCTCAGGCAGAAAGAGCATCAGCAGGAAGGCAAAGGCTGTGATGACCGCGCCGACGAGGAAGGTCGTGCTGATGGCATGGCGATACGCAGCGATGACAATGGCACGCTGAGCGTCGGGAAGCAGGGCGATGTCCTGAAGCCCCTGATCGAGAAGGGTCCGTCCGCTCCTCGCCATGCCCGCCCAGCGTTCGGCATCAAGCGCCCGTAACTGACCGGTCATGATAGCGCCCGACAAGGCAACGCCGAAGGTGCCGCCCAGGGACCGGAAGTACGCGGCCGTTGCCGTAGCCGCGCCTTGTTCGCGCGGGCCCACAGCGTTCTGGATGGCAACAACGAGATTCGGCATCACGAGGCCGAAGCCGATGCCCAGGACGATGAGCGCCGCCTCGACCACACCGATGCCGGTGCCCATGGTTGCCGCCACCATCACCACTATGTAGGACAAGGCTGCAGCGGCCAGGCCGATCACCGGGAAGATCTTGTACCTGCCGCTCCTGGACACCATGCGGCCGCCGATGAACGATGCCGCAATCATGCCGACGGTCATGGGCGCCATCAGCAGACCAGCCTGAGTCGGCGGATAGCCCAGCACGAGCTGGAAGAAAAGCGGGAGGAAGACTGCGACACCGAAGAGGCCCATGAACGTGAGGCCCATGACCGAGGTGCCGATCACGACGATCCGGTTGTGGAAGATATGCGGCGAGAGCACCGGCTCAGATGAGCGCCGTTCAACGATGATGAGCAGCGCCGTCAGCACTGCGGCTGACGCTGCCATGCTGATGATGATCGGCGATGACCAGGGGAACTGCACGCCGCCCCAGGAGAGGACGAGCAGCAAGGCCACCGTGGCCGACGTAAGCAGCGTGACCGCCGCATAATCGATGCGGTGCACCACGGCGTGGTGCGGCCGCTGGAACCCGAAGGCGATAAGCGCCAGCGCCACGATGCCGATCGGCACGTTGACGTAGAAAATCCAGCGCCATGACAGGACATCGGTGATGAACCCGCCCAGGAGCGGGCCGGCCACGCTCGAGAGGGCGAAGACCGCGCCGAACAGGCCCTGGTACCGTCCGCGGTCCCGCGGTGCAACGAGGTCGGCGATGGTCGTCTGGGCAAGGGTGATGAGCCCGCCTGCTCCCAGGCCCTGGATTCCCCGGAAGACCACGAGCTCGGTCATAGAGTGCGACAGCCCGCAGAGGCTTGACCCGATCAGGAAGATAATGATCGCGACGATGAAGAGCGGCTTCCTGCCGTACATGTCCGAGAGCTTGCCGTAGATCGGTGTCGTTGCCGTTGAGGTAACAAGGAACGCCGTGACCACCCAGGATAGATGGGACAGACCGCCCAGATCGCTCACGATCCTCGGCAGCGCAACGCCGACGATGTTTTGGTCGAGCGAGGCAAGGGCAAGGGCGAGCATGAGGCCGGCGAACACAGCCCGGACCTCGGCCGGACCGGCAGGCAGGGGTTCATGGTATCCAACTGACATGGTCAGGGATTATACGGCCTGGCAGAAGATTGTCAAGGATGGGGAAGGGCGGCTCAGGCGAATTCGATCGAGGAAACGGTAAAGGGCTTTTTGTCCCGCACATCCGTCATCACTACATAAAGAGGGAAAGCAAAAAGGCATCATGCCCTGCATTGCGTCGATCACCGTGGCACACCGGACGGCGCGGACAACCTTTTGATTACCCTCGTGGACCAGGAGCCGATCAGAACGCGCGCACAGGCGATGGTCGCGCAGCAGCTCGACCTCGGGCCGGCAGAAACAGTGCTCCTCAGGGTCATGCGGATAGGATTGTACTGCAAGAAAAAGGACCGGTGGATACGTCAGATGGACGGGCAGTAGGCGACATATCAGGTCGCGTGGGATTTCCGCGATTCAGAGAACCCGGAGGGTAACGCTCCCGCATCGAGCGTCGACCATACAGCGTTGCGGAGACCGCCGTCCTCATCAAGCGAGTGGTGCTCCCGTACGCTCCTCATGTCTTTCTCACCATGTCATCATGGGCGCCGATATCGGGCAGGAACTTTCCGTTTTTCGCGATCATCATGGTCTGCGCAGCGGCGCCAGCCCCGGGAAGAATTTTCCTCTGGTGGTAAATTCTTCCCTGTTATGCTGTTATGCCGCCTAGGCGGCGCCGGCGTAGTGTGGGACACGATCTTGTAACACGAAGCTCCGGTCTGCGAAGCAGGGCAGCAGGCTCGGGACAACGCGGTTCTTCCCTGTTGCTTTGGCCCTGTACATGCGCTCATCGGCCTCCTTCAGAAGACTGACGCGGTCTGTTTTATTCTCAAGGCATGCCACGCCGAAGCTCGCGGTGAAGGTGATGCTCTTGTCTTCGAATCTGACCGAACGCCTTTCGATCGTTTTTCGGATCTTGTCAGCCAGTTGTACAGCATGGTAGAGCGAGCTGTCGGGAAGCACCAGAACGAATTCTTCGCCTCCATACCGGGCAAGATAGTCGGACTTCCGCACCAGCGTCGGCAGCATTGTCGAGATCTCTCTGAGGACCGCATCCCCTGCCAGGTGACCGTACGTGTCGTTGATCCCCTTGAAATTGTCAATATCGAGCATGATGATCGAAAGGTCCTTCCTATTCCGTTGAGCGTAGGCGATGTCGTTCTCAATAAAACTATCGAGCGCCCTCCGGTTGTAACAGTTCGTGAGCGGGTCGATGGCTGCCGCATTTTCGAGCAGCGTTCTGCTCAGATTCTTCTCGAGAGCAATGCTGATGGAGTCGACAATCGTGCTGATGATGGTGTCATGATAATCGAGCATAGTCCTCTTCGGCAGAATATACAGGCGCGCAGTACTGTTTCCATTAATAACCGTATAGGAAATAAGGTTATTTATCTCTATGGCGTCAGAATTATGGCTATCGAAATGTAGATTTTTCTCAAAATAGTGTATTTTTGCGTCAATATTTTGGCTACCAAAGTCATTTGAAACATATTCACTAAAAGATGCACTGTAAATGCGGGAATCGATCCATATATCCATGGAATTCACGTTCTTGAGCGCAAAACCGAACAGCTCATAGTCCAGGATGTCCTTCAAACAGCGTGATGCCTCAAAGAGAATATCATTGATATCATTGTGTTTATTGATCTTGAGGATATATTGACTCAAGGTCTGATAGTCTATGCCACGAACAATACGGTATCCTAGTTCAATGGCGAGTACAGTATTTTTCAGAAATTGCCTGAAGTTCGTCTTCATTTTTTTACTCCTTCCCTTATGTCTTTGCCCTTTATTTAGCAATATTAATGCCAGCAATATACCACTTTTTTATACAGTACAAAGAAAGGCCTAATAAGACCTACATCCTTCACCTGGTCAAGTGCAGATTTCTTTTGGGAAGATGGGCTTGTTGCATTAATTGGAGGTTGTCAACTTCGTTGATGCTACAATTGCAGAAAATAGAAACTATTATTAATTCGAGTTGCATCATG
>JAAXXJ010000070.1 GCA_013334545.1 Nitrospirota bacterium
GTATCCGCTGGCCGTGAAGAACCTGGGCGTGGCCATTCAGCAGGCCCGGGCGCTTGGCCTGCTCGGCAAGAACATCCTGGGCAGCGGCCTCGATTTCGACTGTGAGATCAAGGAAGGCGCCGGCGCCTTCGTCTGCGGCGAGTCCACGGCGCTGGTCGCGTCCATCGAGGGCCAGCGCGGCATGCCGCGCCCCCGCCCGCCGCGGCTCTCCGAGGCGGCAGGCGGCCTCTGGGGCATGCCTACCAACCTGAACAACGTCGAGACCTTCGCGAACGTGCCGACCATCTTCACCAAAGGCCTCGATTACTATATTTCCATCGGCACGGAAAAATCGAAAGGCACGAAGGTCTTCGCCCTGACCGGCAAGATCAAGAACACGGGCCTCATCGAGGTCCCCATGGGCATCACGCTCCGGGAGATCATCTTCGACATCGGCGGCGGCATGTTGAATCCCGATAAGGAGTTCAAGGCCGTCCAGACCGGCGGCCCCTCGGGCGGCTGCATCCCTGCCCAGTTCCTGGACATGCCCGTGGACTTCGATTCCCTTGCCACGGTGGGCTCCATCATGGGCTCCGGCGGCATGGTGGTCATGGACGAGGACGACTGCATGGTCGACGTGGCCAAGTACTTCCTCTCCTTCACGAAGAGCGAGTCCTGCGGCAAGTGCCCGCCCTGCCGCGTCGGCACCTGGCAGATGTACGAGCTCCTCGACAAGATCACCTCGGGAAAAGGCGAGGACGGGGACATCGACCGGCTTGAGAAGTTGGGCAAGCTGATCGTCGCCGGTTCGCTGTGCGGCCTCGGGAACAGTGCACCGAACCCGGTGCTCTCCACCATCAAGTACTTCCGCGAGGAATACGAGGAGCATGTGCGCGACAAGTTCTGCCGCGCCAAGCGCTGCCAGGGCCTTGGCATGTTCCGCATCCGGCCCGAGCACTGCATCCTCTGCGGGCTCTGCAAGACGGCCTGCGCCTTCGACGCGGTCGTCGAGCTCCGCGACAGGTTCTACATCGACCAGGACTACTGCACCAAGTGCAAGGCATGCTATGGGGTCTGCCCCACGCAGGCAATCGTAGTCGAGAAGGGAGGGGCCCATGTCAAAGCAGGAAAGTAAGTGCCCCGTCAACGCGACCCGGCTGAAGCTGGCGTTCTTCTACAACGACGATCCCAAGACCGGCATGTGCTCCAAGTGCCACCCCTGCAAACTCGGGATCTTCGATGCCATCAAGATCTTCGAGGCCATCCAGGCGGGCCACGGCAGCGCGAAGCACGCGGCTCAGCTGGCGCGCATCGCCGCCGACGTGAAGGATGGCGGCATGTGCAAGAAGGGGAAGGACCACGCTGATATTCTCGCCGCGTTCCTTGCCCAGCATAAGGACGATCTGCAGCGGCATATTGACGGCGTCTGCGGCCACCGCGAATGCGCGGCCCTCGTGACCTACGAGATCGACCCCGACAAATGCACCATGTGCGACAAGTGCCGCGAGGTCTGCAAGGATTTCGCCATCGAAGGCCAGAAGGCCGTGGCGTTTAAGGGCGGGTTCACGCCCTACCGCATTCGGCAGCGGCGCTGCACGCACTGCGGCGAGTGTATCAAGGTTTGCCCCGAGGGCGCCGTGGTCATCGTGGAGAAGGTACGCGAGGAAGCAGCCAAGGAGCCCCTGCGGACCCTCGTCTGCACCTGCGATGTCAGCGGCAAGCCGACCGGCAAGGCCCCTGTCTGCTCGATCCACGATATGGCGGAGACCATATCGCCGGGGAAGTAGGAGCAGTAAGCATTGGAAACGTCACAGGGTGAATAGTAAATTTCAAATATGCAATTTGCACTTCACAATTTACGATAAAACGAACGTGTAATTCGGAGGCTGCTATGACGACGAAGATGGTGAACATGGAGTTCGACGGGAAGGCGTACCAAGTGCCCGAGGGCATGACGTTGGTCGACGCCGCCGCGACGGTGGGGGTCCACATCCCGAACCTCTGCCACATCAAGGAGCTTCGCGGCGTGGGCGCCTGCCGCATGTGCATGGTGGAGATCGAGGGCATGAAGACCCCGGTAACCGGCTGCACCACCCGCACCAAGGAGGGGATGAAGGTCCAGACCAAGACCCCCAAGGTTGAAGAGATCCGAAAGTTCGTGACCGACCTGATCCTGTCCTTCCACCCCTTGGATTGTATGACCTGCCCCAAGGCCGGCGCCTGCGACCTCCAGCGCTACGCCGCTGACCTGAAGATCCAGGAATCCTCGTTCGGCAGGAAGAGCTTTAACTACCCGCTGAACGACCGTAGCCCCTTCATCACCATTGACAATAACTACTGCATTCTCTGCGGCCGGTGCGTTCGGGTCTGCAAGGAGCAGAACACGAACGTTCTCGACTTTATGGGCCGCGGTATCACCTCCAAGGTCTCGACGGCCCTGGACAAGCCGCTCCATGAATCGGGCTGCACCTTCTGCGGCAGCTGCATCGACGCCTGCCCCGTGAATACCATCATGGAGCGCGACCGCTGGCAGCACGGCCGGGAGTGGGACCTCGCAAAGCATGACGCGGTCTGTACGGTCTGCGGTTCAGGCTGCAGCGTGGTCGTCTCCAAGAAGGATGAGAAGATCGTCAAGGTGAACGCGAAGGAAGACAACGGGTACATCTGCGCGATCGGCCGGTTCGGCTTCGACGCGCACCGCTCGGCGAACCGCGTCACCACGCCGATGAAACGGGAAGGCAAGAAGCTCGTGCAGACGACCTGGAGCGAGGCGCTCAAGATCGCGGCCGACGGCCTGAAGAAGGCCGGGGCCAACGCCGGGTTCATCGTTTCAGGCTCGCTCACGAACGAAGAGGCCATGGCGGTGCAGTCCCTCGCCCGCGACACGACGGGGAGCGCCAACATCGACACGCCGGCATCGGCCTATGCGGGCGGCTTGCTCAGCGCCCTGCGTGCGGTCTACGGCGACGCGGGCATCGGGATCGCGTCCCAGGCGGACCTGAGAACGGCCGACGCCGTGGTCGTGATCGGCGCCGATCCGTCGCAGAAGAAGCAGACCATGCAGGAAGCAGATGTCATGATCCGCCGCCGCGCCCAGGCTGGCGCCAAGGTGATCGTGGTAAGCACGGAAAAGACGGATCTCGCCCATCACGCGAACGCCATCCTGCTCCAGCTCAAGGCCGGCACCGATACGCCGCTGCTCGCGGGCCTCATGACCGCGGCGCTTGCCGAAGGCGCTGCCCCGTCCGCGAAAGGCCTCGACGCCCTGAAAAAGTCGCTGGTGACGGTCGAAGCGGCCGCCTCGGCGTCCGGTGTTGCCGCAGAGCAGATCATTGCGGCGGCCAAGGCCTATGCCGCTGCGAAGAATCCCGTAATTGTGATCGGCACAGGCATCTCGGCCAGTGAGGAAGCGTCGATGCAGGTGCTGAACCTGGCGCTGCTGAAGGACGCAGGCGTGCTGCCGCTCCTGCCCGAGGCAAACGCCCTTGGTGTGATGCAGATGGGTTGCCTCGCGGACCTGGGACCGGGTTTTGCCAAGGTCAAGAAGGCGGGCAAGGGATATGCGGACATGAGGGCCGGCATGCAAGCGCTCTTTGTCGCCGGGAATGTTCCCGATCCAGATCTGAAATCGGACTTCCTCGTTGTTCAAACGAGCCATCTGACCGCTCTCGCGGAGAAGGCCGACGTGGTGCTGCCTATGGCGGCGCTGTACGAGCGGGGCGGTACGATCGTCACGACCTACGGGCAGCAGAAGACGTTTACTGCCGCTCAGGATCCCGAAGGCGTGGCCAAGGACGGGGCTGACATCGCTGCTGAACTGTCGCTCGTGCTGAACAAGGCCAAGGGCTTCACGGTGAAAGACGTTACTGCTGACGCGAAAAAGGCCAAGGCCGCGAAGCTCGCCGTTGCGGCGTTCAAGCCCGTAGCTGCGAAGGCCGGGAAGCCTGCATCGGAGTCCACGACCGCCATCCTCATGGCACTGAACGCCGGACTGCTGGCGCAGTCTGCGGTCAAGAAGGTGCTCGTGGTTCAGGAAGCAGTGACGAAGCGATAACCGGGGGTTCAAGCCGGAGCGGCAGATGTCCTTCAGCCAGGATTTTAGCTGCTGAAGGGGCAGTGCGTAACTTCCTGTGGCATTTTTCTGTGCTCTTTCGTATAATGCACCTCGTTCCAATAAATCGGGCGGTTTTCGCCCCCTTTTTGGTACATGTCGACTGAAAGGAGATCGTAACGACCATGAAGGAAAATATGAGATCCGTAGATCCTGCTGCCCAGGTGCTGCTGAAGGTGGCCGGGCAGAAGAACATGACAACGTCCTTCGACCGCGCTGAAAAGCTCAAGCCCTGTCCGATCGGACACCAGGGAGCCTGCTGCAAGATCTGCCACATGGGCCCCTGCCGCCTGGTAGGCAAAGAAGACGAGGCCCAGGGCGTATGCGGCGCAACGCTGCCGGTAGTGACGGCACGGAACTTCGCCCGCATGGTCGCCGCGGGCACCGCGGCCCACTCCGACCATGCCCGCGACCTAGCGAACACCCTCCTCGCTGCCGCGCGCGGCGAGGCCAAAGACTTCAAGATCAAGGACGTGCGCAAGCTGAACCGTGTTGCCGGGTATCTCAACATCAATATCGAAGGCAAGCCCGTGAACAAGGTGGCCGAGGAAGTGGCCCTCAAGTTCATCGAGCAGTTCGGCCAGCAGAACGGCGAACTGGTCTATCTGTCCCGCGCGCCTAAGCGACGCCAGGAGATCTGGCGCAAGTTCCGCATCGCGCCGCGCGGCATCGACCGCGAGTGCGTCGAGATGCTGCACCGGACCGCCATGGGCGTGGACCAGGAACCGGAGAACATCATGCTCGGCGCCCTGCGCACGTCCCTCGCCGACGGCTGGGGCGGCTCCATGATCGGCACGGATATCTCGGATATCCTGTTCGGCACGCCGCACCCGGTCACCGCGACCGCGAGCCTCGACGTTTTCAAGGAAGACTACGTGAACTTCGTGGTCCACGGCCATGAGCCGTCCTTCGCCGAGATACTCGTCGAGGCAACGGACGACGCTGAGATCGTCGCCTATGCCAAGTCCAAGGGCGCCAAAGGCGTGA
Organism: Nitrospirota bacterium; assembly: GCA_013334545.1. GTDB lineage: Bacteria > Nitrospirota > UBA9217 > UBA9217 > UBA9217 > JAAXXJ01. The sequence goes on from JAAXXJ010000070.1 coordinate 5,078, forward strand.
ACCTGGTGGGTATGTGCTGCACCGCGAACGAGATCCTGGTCCGGCACGGCATTGCCACGGCAGGCGGGTTCCTGCAGCAGGAACTCGGCCTGGTCACGGGCATGATCGAGGCCATGGCCGTCGACGTCCAGTGCATCATGCCGGCGATCGGCCAGCTGGCCAAGAAGTTCCATACGAAGATCATCACCACGACGCCCAAGGGCAAGATGGTGGATGCGACCCATATCGAGTATGACGAACACCATGCCATGGACATCGCAAAGAAGGTCCTGAAGATCGCCATCGACAACTTCCCGAACCGCAAGAAAGAGCTGGTGACCCATGCCACGTTAAAGCAGCCCAACATGGTGGCCGGTTTCTCGGACGAGTACATCGAATACATGCAGGGCGGCCAGTATCGCGGCTCGTACCGCCCGCTGAACGACGCCATCATCTCGGGCCGCATCCGCGGCGTGGTGGGCCTCGCAGGCTGCAACAATCCGCGCATCAGCCAGGACAGCATCCATAACTTCCTGGCCCGCGAGTTCATCAAGAACGACGTGCTCGTGGTCCAGACCGGCTGCTCGGCGCATGCGTCGGCCAAGGCCGGCTATTTGACGCCGGAGAACGCCATGGAGAACGCCGGACCGGGCCTCCGCCAGGTATGCGAGGCCATCGGCATCCCGCCTATCCTCCACCTAGGCTCGTGCGTTGACAACTCGCGCATCCTGACCATCGCCTCCCACATCGCCGAGGAAGGCGGTCTGGGCGACGATATTGGCGGCCTCCCGGCCGTGGGCATCGGTCCTGAGTGGATGAGCGAAAAGGCCATAGCCATCGGGACCTACTTCGTCGCTTCCGGTGTACCGATCATCTTTGGAGCAGGCTCCCCGGTCAGCGCGAGCAAGACGCTGAAGGACATCATGGAGAACAAGTGGTGGGAGCAGTTCACCGCGGGCTTCTACTTCGAGGAGGACCCGGGCAAGATCCTCGAACTCGCTCTGAAGCTCATCGACACCGCCCGCGAGAAGCTCAAGATCCGGAAGTACGAGCCCGGTGCTTTCGGGACCGAGCGCGTGCTCCTCGACATGAAGGCGCGTCGCGGCTCCTTTGCCACCCCGCACGGAGTGGATGTGTAGCGTCGAAAACACTTCACCGCTGTTCTCTTCCTGAGAAAAGAACGCTTGAACGCCGGCTGGTCCCTGACCTGCCGGCGTTATTTTATCTTAGACATCTTCCTTGCAGCATAAATATCCTTCGAGTGCATTCTCGTTTCCCCAGCTGTTATCCCTGTCCGTTCACCACGTTTATTTTTTTGCCGAGTGCTCCTATTCTGCAGTGGATCAGCGTTTGATTGCAGGTCCTTGTTCAGGAAGTGGGGCAGGTCCGCTCGTTCGTTCTGCTGGTATAGAGCGCCAGGTTCGCTTACGGGTAATACGAGGAGCTGTCCGGAGGAGGGTCGCAGGAAGGATCGCGTGAGCACAGGAGACGGAGCCGAGACGGCTGGACGCTGCCAAGCTTCCTGCACGGGGAAAGCATCGCAACAGCACGGTGATCATGGCCCTTCGGGCATCGCATGCGGTATTTTCGGGCCCCGTGACGAAAAAAAATGATGTGGGATGGCCACATAATCTTGTATTCTCGCACGGATAAAACACAAGATGCTGTATGTGCTTGAAATAAATGAAATATTTTTGAGAATAGTCTTGACAAACGAGTTAGTTTGTATATCATAGTAACTATACTTAATATCAATAGTATCACTAGTACTTTCAGAGAGGCTGCGATGGTCAAGCGCAAAAACCCGAGAATATATAAAACCAAGGAGATTTGCGACAGATTCGACATTTCCCGGGCAACGCTTTTCCGGTGGGAGAGCGAGGGATTGCTCCCCGGGGTTGGTCGCGACTGGCGCGGTTGGCGGATCTACAACGAGAACAATCTGAAAGTGATCGAAAAGATCATCAGGGGCAAGAACGCCTGACGATCAATTGTGCGGCATAACCGCATCCGGGGTGAGCATGCTGTTTTCCAGAAAGATAGAACCCATCGCCCTCGACATCGGCTCCACCTACATCAAGCTGGTGCAGCTGAAGGGGTCCGGGAAGAGTTACAGCCTGGTCAAGTACGGGATGGTCCCGCTGCCGGCCGAGGTGATCGTCGAAGGTGCCGTGATGGACGCGAACCGCGTGTCCGAGGCGATCAAGGAGCTCCTCAACTCCCAGAAGGTCAAGACCAAGGAGGTCGTACTCTCGGTCTCAGGGAGTTCGGTCATCATTAAGCGGATCTCCATCGCGGACATGACCGAGGAAGAGCTTGCCGAGTCCATCAAGTGGGAGGCGGAGCAGTACATCCCGTTCTCCATCGACGACGTGAACGTCGATTTCCAGAAGCTCGGGCCCGGTGCCGCCGAAGGGCAGGCCGATGTGCTCCTGGTAGCCGTGAAAAAGGACAAGATCAACGATTACGTGAACCTGGTGAAGGATGCGGGCCTGGAGCCGGTCATCGTGGATGTCGACGCATTTGCCCTAGCCAACATGTGCGAGCTGAACTATGAGGTGGAAGCGGGGATTACGGCGCTCCTGAACATCGGTGCATCGGTAATGAACATCAATATCCTGCGGGATGGGGTTTCCATCTTTACCCGCGACATCACGGTAGGAGGCAACAAATATACGGAAGCTTTGCAGCGCGATGCGGGCCTCAGCTACGAGGATGCAGAGAAGGTGAAGCGCGGCGTGGCCGTGGACGGGGTCGACCGGGAACAGCTCTCCGGGATCATGTCGTCGGTGACCGAGGAGATCGTGGCGCAGATCCAGCAGTCATTCGACTTTTTCCGGTCCACGACCGGCAGCGACAAGGTCAATCATGTGCTGGTATCGGGCGGGTGTGCCAAGATCGGGCAATTCATCAAGGTCCTTTCGGAGCGGATCGAGATCCCCGTGGACGTCATCAATCCCTTCAAAAATATCAAGGTTGACCAGAAGCATTTTGATGCAGAGTACATCAGCGATACCGCGCCCCTTGCTGCCGTTGCCGTAGGTCTTGCGATGAGGAGGCCGAGCGACCGATGATCAAGATAAACCTCCTACCGACCAAGCGGAAGCCTCCCCGGAAGGTCACCGAGCTTCAGAAGCAGCTCATCATTGCTGTCGTGGTGTTGGGCGGTGTTGCTGCCGGTATGGCCTTCTATTTCATCAGCCTGAACAGCAAGATTTCAGCGAGGACCCAGGAAAGGGACGCGGCGATGGCCGAGGTCGCGCGGCAGGAAAATATGCTGAAAGAGGTCAAGAACGTCGAGGCTGAGCGCAAAAAGGTCACCGACAAGATCGGGATCATCGAGCAGCTCAAGAAAAACCAGCAGGGCCCGGTCCGGCTTCTTGACGAGATCAGCCGAGCGATCCCTGTTACCGTTGACCTCCTTTCGATGGCGGAGAGCGGCGGAAGCATCAATCTCGCCGGCGAGGCCTTCTCGAACGAGGACGTGGTGAAATTCGTGGACAACCTGAAAGTGTCGCCATATTTCACGGACGTCTATCTGATGGAAACGATCCAGAAGAACAAGGAAGGGTACGAGATCTACGAATACAAGCTCCAGTTCAAGTACAAGGGGTTATAATGGCTGCTCCCGCGATACTCGACAAACTGCAGAAGATACCGAAGAAAACGCGCACCGGGGCGTTCATCGGCCTGATCATCGCTATGGTGGTCCTCTTCATTTGGCAGGTCCATATTCCAAAGACGGCCGAGATCCGGAAACTGGAAGGTGAGATCGCTCAGCAGCAGGCAAAGATACGGGAGAACAACGCGAAGATCAAGCAGCTCGACCAGCTCCGAGCGGAAGTCAAGTCCCTTCAGGAGCGGCTCAAGGTCCTGACCGAGCAGCTGCCTCCCGAATCCGAGGTCTCCGGCCTCCTCCGCCAGATCCAGGGACTGGTGAACAAGGCCGGGTTGTCGCTCAAGCTGTGGAAGCCTGACAAACGCAGGCCCCATTCGAGCGGTATGTACGAAGAGATTCCCATCTCGCTCAAGCTGACCGGCGGCTACCATAATGTTGCCCTCTTTTTCGACAGCGTGAGCAAGTTGACCCGGATCGTGAACATGCTGAACGTCAAGATGGATCAACCAAAGCTGGCGAAGAGCGGGACCATGGAGATCAATATCGACTGCACGGCTATGACCTTTGCAGCAGTGGAGAAGAAAGTTGAGACACCAACAACGACCTCGGCAACGAAACAGGTTAAGTAAACAGTTCGCGGCGGCACTGGCGCTCATGCTCCTGGCCACGGCCGGCATGACCGGCTGCTCGGACAAGACCAAACCGGCCGCGACGGCCCCCGCACCGGCGCAACAGCCAAAGTCCGCTGCAACGGCGACCGTGGAGCAGGCAAAGGCCGAGGAGAAGCCTGCCGCGCTCTACGCGTACAATCCGGCAGGCCGGCGGGATCCTTTCACTCCCATCATCATCAAGGAAGAGAAGAAGGCCATGGCCGGCGCGAAAGCACCGTTGGAACGGTATCCTATCAGCGAGTTCAAACTGGCCGGTATCGTCTGGGGCGGGCTCGGCTATCACGCCATGCTGGAAGGCCCCGACGGAAAGGGCTACTTCGTCCGCGTAGGCACCAAGGTCGGACCGAACCAGGGCGTTGTAAAGAAGATCACCCAGAACATGATGGTCATCGAAGAAAAATTCAAGGACCCGCAAGGGGAAACCAACCGCAAGGAAATCGTTATCGAGCTCCGTAAAAAACAGGAGGGGACGCCATGAAATCCATACAACCCCTTAAGCACATCAGCATTTGGGGAAGACAAGGGGTCGCAGGAATGCCTGCCGCTGCACAAGCCGGTCACCGGCATAGGGCATGGGGCATCGTGCTCCTGACGGTCGTGTCCTTCCTGTTCACCGGTTGCGCCGGCCAGAAGGGACCCGAAACCGGTCAGCCTGTACCGCGGGTGGCCATCCAATCGATCACCCCGCAGGAGACCGACACTCTTACCGAGATCGTGATCGAGGGGAGCGACCCAATCATGCAGTACACGTCGTTCCAGCTTAGCGAGCCGCTCCGGCTGATCGTTGATATCACCGATGCTGACCTGGCGAAGTTCCAGGACAAGATCACAGTGAACAAGGGACCTGTGATCGACATCACTCCCAGCCAGGTCGACAATATCGCACGGCTCGAGATCGCCCTTTCCCAGTCCGTGGACACCAAGGTCTACCAGGCAGACGGCAAGCTCATGGTGGAGCTCGCGAAGCCCGTCGAGGCGGCAAAGGCCGCACCCGAAGCAGTAACGGCGACCGAGGCCTTGAAAGAGCAGGCCGCCCCGGCTGCCGAGACAGCTGCAGCACCGGTGGCCGGTGGTGAGGCCGGAACGGCAAAGATCGTGAAATCGGTCAAGGCTACCGCAACCAAACAGGGCGCCAAGGTGGTGATCACCGCTGACGGCACCATGAAGCCGAACTCCTTCATGATCGAAGGAAAACGGCTCGTGCTCGACGTTCCCGGAGCAAAGAGCCGCGTGCGGCCCAGTGTGATGCCGGTCAGGAAAGGCGGCCTGGACAAGGTACGCGTTGGACAGCACACGACTCCCGAACAGAAGGTGCGTGTCGTTCTTGACCTTACGAAACCCATGGACTATACGGTCACCCCCGAGGGGAATACCCTCGTGGTCGCCATGACAATCGCGGCAACACCGAAGCCTGAGGAAAAACCGCAGGAGCGAGCCGCGTCCCAGCCGCAGGAAGCTGCGGCTCCGGCAGCGATAGAGCAAGCTGAGAAGGAAGCGCCCCAGGCGGCCCCGCAGGAAGCGGCGGCGGTCCCGGCCCCCCAGGAGCGAGCAGAACCGCGTAAGCAGCCCCAGGCCGAGAGTATGGCAATGGTGGTGGGTGCAAAGAAATACGGCGGGCGCCGCATATCCCTTGATCTGCAGGACGCCGATCTCGTGAACGTGCTTCGGCTGTTCGGCGAGCTCGCGAATCTCAACATGATCCTGGCACCGGACGTGAAGGGCAAGGTCACGGTCCGCCTTGTAAACATCCCCTGGGACCAGGCCATGGAGATCATTCTCAAGATGAACGGCCTGGGCTACTCCATCGAGGATAATATCATCCGGATCGCGTCCATGGGCGCCCTCGCGAAGGAGGCAGACGAGGAAGTGAGGGCCAAGGAAGCCAAGAAAAAGGCGGAGGACCTGGTCACGCGCATCATCCCGATCAACTATTCGGAGGCAGGCAAGATCGAGCCGACGATCAAGAAGTCCCTCTCCACCCGCGGCGAGACCGTGGTGGACGCGAGGACGAACACCCTCATCGTCAAGGACATTATCCGGAATGTGGACGAAGTCGTCGCACTCATCAAGCAGCTTGACAAGCCGACCCCGCAGATCATGATCGAGGCGCGGATCGTGGAAGCCTCCCTGACCTTCAACCGTTCGCTCGGCGTGCAGTGGGGCGGAAATTTTAATGCAAGTCCCGCTTACGGAAATGCGACGGGCATGAAGTTCCCGAACACGATCGCCGTGACCGGAGGCCCGACCATGGGCGCCGTTGCTTCGGGCAACGGCAACTACTTTGTGAACATGCCCGCTCCGGCCGGGGCAGGCACGGGCGGCGGAGCGTTGGGCTTCCAGTTCGGCTCGTTGAACAAGGCGCTGAACCTCGACATCGTCCTTTCAGCCATGGAGTCGACCGGCGAAGGAAAAGTGATCTCCACACCGCGGGTGAGCGCCCTGGACAACAAGGAAGCCAAGATCGAACAGGGCATATCGATCCCCTATGCGACGTCCCAGGCTGGCGGCGCCACGAACGTCCAGTTCGTCGATGCCAAGCTGTCGCTCACGGTGACGCCGCACGCCACGCCGGACAACCGGATATTCATGAAGATCCAGGCCACCAAGAACGCGCCGGACAACTCTATCATCGTGAACGGCTCCCCCTCACTCCGGAAGAACGAGGCCGAGACCGAGATGCTGCTGGCCGACGGCGAAACAGCCGTCATCGGCGGCATATT
>JAAXXJ010000071.1 GCA_013334545.1 Nitrospirota bacterium
CTGAACACCTCCCTGGTGCAGCAGCCCCCGACGCGGAACGACCTCCATCGCATCGAGATCCGGGCCAACGACATCGCCGAAGAACTCGGGGATATCCGCATCGCCAACATGGTCATGCTCGGCGCCCTCCTCAAGAAGACCGGCGTCGTGGCACTGGAGTCGGTCCTGAACGCATTGAAATCGGTCCTTCCCTCGAGGCGTCATGGCCTCCTACCGCTGAACGAAAAGGCGCTTATCTGCGGCGGCGAGGTCTGCGCCTTATAACGGTCCATTCCTGTGCAGGGTAAAGCACCTCTTCCCGGCGATCAACCCTCGCCGCCTTAACGGCTAATACTCTTTTGACATGAAATATCAGTTGTGATACTCTCGTCAGTATGCAGGAAGATGCAAACCAGTCCGAGACACTTTCACCAGATGTCCAGGGTGCCATGCGGAGTTTTGTCTCCGCCATCCGCGCAGTGAAACTCTACCCGCCGAACAATCCTGTCTACTCGCAATCCGTAAAAAAATCCTTTGAGTCCCTCAACCTGGCCCTGGCCCGGAAACCGGAGTTTACCATCGGCATCCAGAAGACCTTCTTTACGTACGAGCGGATGCCGAGCGGCAAGGAACCGCAGATCAACCAGGCCATAGCACAGGACCTGTTCGCCAAAGGACTTCGGGAGATCATCTTCAACCGGGGGGTCTCCGAGAAGGAGCTGCTCGACCTCTGTCAGGCCCTTGCCCTGTCCAACGAAGAGATGGCAATGAAGAGCGGGATCTCATCCATTCTCTGGGAAAAAGGCGCTACGAATATCACGGTCACCGAGGCGGGACTCGATGATGTCATTACGACCAGGGCAGAGACGGCGCCTGATATTGATGTCGTGAAGAGGCCGGAGGCCGAGGGAGAGGGCGCGTCCAAACCAAAGAAGGACATAACAGCCTTAGCCCGCACACTGGTGCTCGGTGACCTGTTTTCAGACCCGGAAGGGTACGGCGCTGACATGGTCGAATTCGCGCGTCAGACCGTCGGCGCGCATGAGACCGTGGAGGACCGGCTTTTCTCACTGTACAAGGAGGCTGGCCGGCAGATTGGGGAGCGCTCCGGGGACGAGCACGAAGCGCTGTTCGAAGGTTTGGCGAAATCCGTTCTTTCGATCGATGCACCTATGCGCACCTCGCTGATCGCCGGCAAAATGTATGCCGATCTCGACGCGAACATGGTTGCCGAACAGGGCCTGGAGCTGCCCAAAGAGCTTCCCGGGGAACTGCACGAGATAGTGACCGGCCGATATCCCCGGGAATGGACGGTCCAGCAGGTGACGACGCTGCTGAAGCGTTTATCGCAGAATATGCCCGAGCCGCTCAAACCGCCATCGGCGCCGGAGAAAGTGCCGGCCGTACCGCTGCGCGAGGACATCTATATGATCGCAAAGGAGATGAGCGAGTATACTGCGGAAGAGTTGGAAGATCTGAAGTTAATCAGTGATTCGGGAATGGAGTCCGACATCATTGAGGCGGCCGTGCGTACCCTCATCTTCCTCATGACGCTGGTCAAGGACGACGCCCTTCGGAAGACGGTTGGCAAGGAAGTCCATCTGTTCTCCGGGGTCGTGCACCAGATCGAGGAGATGCTGAGCTACCTGCTCAAAAAAAAGGACTACGACCTTGCTTCGCTCATCATACGCGCACTGCATATGCCGGTAGCCGCCGAATTCAAGCCGCGGCTCATCGAAGCCATCCGCAAGACCACTTCACCAAAGGTCATTGGCGGGATGATCAACGAGCTGCGCAACTCAGCGAAAGGGTCAACGGAATATAATTCTGCTTACGCCTATCTTGCCATGATGGAACGGGAGTCAACGGAGGTCATGTTGGATCTCCTCGCGGAAGAGAAGGACCGCGTATTCCGGCTGTTCCTCGTGGATCTGCTCATGGACCTGGGTAAAAACCAAACTGCTCTGATCGCCGAAAAGTTGAGCGACGACCGGTGGTATGTCGTTCGGAATGCCGTGCGCATTCTTAGCGAGTACAAAAACGAACGGACGGTATCGTTCCTGCTCAGGGTCTTGGACCACAAGAACCTTCAGGTGCGGCAGGAGGTCGCCAAAGGACTCATCCTGATCGGCGGGAAAAAAGCGACGACGCTGCTGGTACGGTACCTGCAGGACAAACACGCCGACATGCAGTTCATGGCCCTCCGCGGTCTGGGAGAGATCTCAGGTGCCGGTGCTACCGAGGCCCAGAACGTGGTCGATTTCCTGCAGAACCGGCGACTGACCGGGAAAGAGAACGAACTGACCATCGAAGGCATCAGGGTCCTGGGCAAGATCGGCGATCGGGGGACTGCAGAGTTCCTGAAACGATACACCAAGTTGCGGTGGTGGAGGTCCCGCAGGCTCCAGAGCGGGCTGCGTGCGGAAGCGCTGACATCCATTGAAGAGATCGAGAAGAGGAGGCGCGATGGCGGAAGAACCACAGGCCGATAGCCGAGGCGAGGCGCGGCAGTCCTTCTTCGCGAAACAGAAGCTCATCCAGTCCACCCGAGCCGTGTTCCAGCAGCTGTCCGGCGTGCTCAAGAACGCGTCGCTTTATCCCGCGGCCCATCCGTTCCTCCTTTCGTCGGCGGAAAAGCTGCTGAAGCAGATCAAGGACCTTCTGGTCATGCGGAAGGAAGTGACGTTCTACCTGGTGGGAGGCGAGCTGTTCTTCGAGACCAATTCGGTCCCTATCGATCTGAGTCTCGCAACGCTCGTGGAGCAATTCACGAACCGTGATGTAGGTGGTGTAATCTTCAGACCGGGGCTGACGCCGGAGGAGATCATCCGGTTCGCGTACCTCATGAACAATGATGCAAAGTTCTTTGCAGACAGAACAAAAGTGGAAGCGGCCATGGCCCTCGAAAAGATCTCGCACATCGAGATCCACCGCGCGCTGCTCGTCGATAAAAAGGCAGCGGCGTCCATCAAGGAAGGAAAAAAGAAAACGGAAAAGGTTTTCATTGATGCCGTCGATACGGTCAAGGGCATGGTCCAGTCCGTGCACGCGGAGAAGGTGATCAATATGCGTCAGGTCAACTCGACGGTCCAAAAACTGGTCGACAACATCCTGCAGAACCGTGACGCGTTGATCGGGATGACGAGCCTCAAGATGTACGACGAATACACCTTTGCGCACTCGGTGAACGTTTCGGTTCTGGCCATATCCCTCGGTACCTACCTTTCCTTTGAGAAACCCCAGGTTGCCGCGCTCGGCGTCGCGGGATTGATGCATGATATCGGCAAGGTGAGCGTTCCGCTGGAGATCATCAATAAACCGGACAAGCTGACCGAGCGGGAGTGGGCCATGGTCAAACGCCATCCCATCGAGGGAGCGCTGCTGCTCGCGGATGTTCCCGCCATGACCAAGCTTGCCATGGTCGCCTCCTTCGAGCACCATCAGCATGGCGATGTCTACGGCTATCCGCGGATTGACAACATGGTCCAGCAGCACCCGTTCTCCCAGATCATCTCCATTGCCGATGCCTATGACGCGATTATCGCCGCCCGCGTGTACTACAAGGTGCCGACCCCTCCCTACCAGGGGGTCCGCATCCTGCTGGAGAAGCGCGGGACGAATTTCAACGCTGTCCTGGTGAAGGCGTTCGTTAATATGGTCGGCATCTTTCCCATCGGGACGGTTGTGAAGCTTGACAACGGAGAGGTCGGGATCGTGATGCATCAGACCAGCAATCTGATGCGGCCCCGGATCCTGATCCTGACGAAGTTCGACGGTTCCGAGAAGGAGGACCCCAGCGCCATGATCAGCCTTCTGGAGATCGAAGACGGCCACCCGAAACGCTCGATCATCGGGACGATCGAACCGACCGGCGCCGGGATCGATATTAAGAAATACCTCGAATGAGATCGCCCCGGACAGGGAAGAAGGAGGCTGATGATGGGTAATCTTAATCTTCGCGCGTTGGCCGTGGGGACCGCGGGGGTGATCGTTCTGTGGGCTCTCCTGTCGTTCTTATACACCATTGACGCAGGAGAACGGGGCGTCATTCTCCGGTTCGGCGCCGTGGACCGGGTCGTCGCGGAGGGCATCCACGCCAAACTCCCGTTCATGGAGAATGTGGTCAAGATGAACACCCGGGTGCAGAAGAGCACGACGAAGACAGAGGCGGCGAGCCGAGACCTCCAGGCGGTCCACACGACGATCGTGTTGAACTTCAGCCTCGAACCGGATAAAGCAGGGGATGTGTACAAGAGCCTGGGTCTCGGCTACGCCGAGCGGGTGATCGAACCGATCGTGAAGGAAGAGTTCAAAGCTGCCTCGGCGCGGTACACGGCGGAGGAGCTCATTTCCAAGCGCGAGACGCTCAAGAACGAGGTGCGCGAATACCTCAAGAATCGCATGGTGCCGTTCGGCATCATGGTGGTCGAGCTTTCGATCACCGACTTCGAGTTCTCGCCCGAATTCAACAAGGCCATTGAATCCAAGCAGACCGCTGAGCAGCTGGCGCTCAAGGCCAAGCGGGACCTGGACCGAATCAAGGTGGAGGCTCAGCAGAAGATCGCCACGGCCCAGGCAGAGGCCGAGGCGCTCCGGCTCCAACGTCAGGCCGTGTCGCCCGAACTCGTGCGACTGCGCGAGGTGGAGGCCCAGATGAAGGCTATTGATAAATGGGACGGACATCTTCCCAATGTTACCGGCGGTGCTGTGCCGTTCCTCTCCGTGGGGGAATGGGAGAAGGGAAGAACAAATAGCCAACCAGTGCCTGACCTCCGGGCCTTCCGTGATGATCTCCGGCGGGCCTGATTTTTTCCGGGCCGGATGTGAGCTCTTGTTCGGTTTGGGTACGTGCGTTCCGATGCCCCCTGAGTTCCCTCAATTTATTGACAAAGCCAACAAATTCCTGTATTTTTATTCAGTTATTGTCGTCAGGTGGCCAGCGGCGCCCTGATTGACAGGGAAGCCAGCGAGGCGGGTGGAGCGACGAGGTCGATTTGTGATACCACTGAAGGATTCCAACCCCACGAAACGATTTCCCGTCGTCACCGTGTTGTTCATAGCGCTTAACATCCTCGTATTCATCTATGAAGTCTCTCTTGGCGAAGGACAGGGGGAATATTTCGTTGGGGCATACGCGCTGGTCCCGGCCCGCCTCTTTCACTCGGCAACGGCGTTACCCGGGCCGTTCCCAGTCGGCGTGACGTTGTTCACCTCCATGTTCCTGCACGGAGGACTGTTCCACCTTGCCGGGAACATGCTGTATCTCTGGATCTTCGGCAACAACGTCGAGGACGCTATGGGGCGGTTCCGCTTCATCGTGTTCTACGTGCTGTGCGGCTTGGTTGCAGCGGTCAGCCACGCGATGACGAACACGCGATCGCTGGTCCCGATGATCGGCGCATCGGGGGCCATTTCGGGCGTGCTGGGAGCGTACCTGCTTCTGTATCCGCAGGCGCGGGTGCTGACCCTCTTCATCCTGGGGTTCTTTGTTCGGATGATCGAGATACCCGCGATTGTCGTCCTCGGTTTCTGGTTCGTGCTCCAGTTCCTGAACGCATTGGTCACTCAGGGGGGAGGCGGCGGTGTTGCATGGTATGCTCACATCGGCGGCTTCCTCGCCGGGATGATGCTCATCGGCCTTTTCAAGAGGAGCACGGTCCCGTTCTGGGGCGGGAGGAGATACGGCGTTCTATGATCGTAACCTGTACATGCGGTGCGAAACTCAAGATCAGCGACGATAAGCTTACCGAGGCCGGCGTGCAGATCAAGTGTCCGAAATGCGGCACGGCCCATCTGGTCAGGAGGTCTGCGCCTGCCGCTTCAGAGCCTGTTTCGGAACCTGCCATGCCCTGGTTCGCCCCGGCAGCGAGCGTTGCATCGCCACCCCCTCCGGCGCCGGCGGTAACGGTGCCTGTATCTGCGCCAAAAGCGGAGCCGAGGTCCATGCAGAGAGCGGTTCCGGTACCCTCGTCATCGCTCGTGCTCGTGGCACATGACAGCAAGCTGGTGGCTGAGATGGTGCAGGGAGTGGTCAAGGAGGCAGGACTGACCGTAGTACATGCCACGGACGGGCTTGATGCGCTCAAAAAGGCGACTGCACTCAAACCCAAGGTCATGATCGTTGATGTGGGCCTTACCGGGATCTATGGTTTTGAGCTCTGTGAGCGCCTGAAAGGGGACCCGGACACCCGGAACATCAAGATCATCCTGCTTTCTTCCGTATATGGACTGACGGCGTACAAGCGGAATCCTGTCACGCTCTACGGCGCTGACGATTTTATCGAAAAACATCATATCCCGGACCGTCTCGTTCCTAAGCTCAGACAGCTTCTCTCGGGCCAGCCGGCAGCATCCCCTGCCCCCGAAGAAAGCCCCAAACCATCGGTCGCTGTGACAGCGAAACCTTCGCCGCAGGGCCCGGCTGCAAGTTTTACTGCGCCGGAAGTCCCGGACGTTCTGCCCAAGGTCCCGGTGACCCTCAACATTGCCCGGATGAGGGCCTCTTCTCAGTCAGCACCGGTCCCCGGTGCTCCGCCGCCGAAGGTTGATGAGCCGAGAGCCCCGCAGGCCTCCCCGCCACCGGCTGTGGCAGCAAACACCGAACCACCGAAGCCGGAGATCAGGCGGCCGGCGATGCAGGACGAGTCGCTCAAACTGGATGCCTCCTTCTTCGAACAGGATGAGTATGCAGCCCCGGTGAAGGAACAGCAGAAGGCCGCGGTGGATCCTGAAGAGGTCGAACGGGCGCGGCGGTTCGCACGGCTCATCGTTTCCGATATTGCGCTGTACAATCAGGATGCCGTGGCTGAAGGCATAGCCAGGGGGACGTTCTACGATCTGTTGAGCGAAGACATCACCGAAGGCAGGGCCCTTTACGAAAAACGCGTACCGCAGATCATCAGGCAGTCGAAAGATTATTTTCAGGAAGCGTTCGACAATTTTATTGCAGAGAAGAAGAAACAGCGTTGACAGAGAGCCAAAGTTGGTATAGTATATCAGCCTTGTCGGGGCGTAGCGCAGCCTGGTAGCGCACTTGGTTCGGGACCAAGGGGTCGGAGGTTCAAATCCTCTCGCCCCGACCATTCTTAATCTTTCCGGTGACTCAAGCTCGCAGGGAACGCAGCATCGCTGACGATATTTTCCCGGGCGTAAGGGGAGTGAATGAGCGAGAGGGAACGGTCGGTCGATGACGTTATGGGCGCGGAGCCGTATGGCGAAGAGCTTGATGAAAAGGACGCACAGGACAGGCTGAACCAGAAGGAACAACCGGACACCGGCGACGACGAGGCGGGCTCATCCCAAAAAGGCCTCGATGCCATCAAGTATTACCTCAAGGAAATCCGCAGGACGCCCCTCCTTACCTTCGAACAGGAACAATCACTCGCGAAGTTGATCGCCCAAGGCGACCAGGACGCCCGTGCACGGATGATCGAAGCAAACCTGCGACTGGTGGTCGCTATCGGGAAGAAATACATCAATCGCGGTCTCCCGTTCTCCGATATCATCGAAGAGGGCAACCTAGGGCTCATCCGCGCTGTCGAGAAGTTCCAATACCAGCGGGGATTCAAATTCAGCACCTATGCGTCCTGGTGGATCAAACAATCGATAGAACGGGCCATCGTGAACCAGACACGCACGATCCGACTTCCCGTGCACATCGCCGAGATCGTGAATTCCTACATGCGCGCTAATCGCCAGCTGACCCAGAAGCTCGGCCGGGACCCCTCGGCAGAGGAGGTCGCCAAGAAGATGAAGGTGACCGTAGACAAGGTTCGGAGCATCTCTCAGGTGGTTCGTGAGACCTATTCCCTGGACATGCTCATCGGCGACCAGGAAGAGGACACGCTCAAGGACATCCTTCAGGACACCAACGCCTTGTCTCCGGCGAGCTTTTCCGACGATATCCGCCGGAGAGAGCACATTGACGACTGGCTGAAGCAGCTTTCGGTGAGCGAAAAGAAGGTCGTGGAAATGCGGTTCGGCCTGAACGACGGCGAGCCCATGACCCTGGACAGCATCGGCAAGGAGTTCGGCATCACCCGGGAGCGGGTGCGTCAGATCGAGACGCAGGCGCTGAACAAGCTCCGGGCCATTACCAAGCGGAAGAAGATAGATCTCGAAGGAATGCTGTAAGGATCTGATTCAAGATTCAATATTCAAAATTCAAAGTGGGCTGATCATGAATGTTCAATTTTGAATGTTGAATTTGTTGTCTTCGCGCCCCTGTAGCTCAGGTGGATAGAGCAGCGGTTTCCTAAACCGCGTGCCGGGTGTTCGAATCACCCCAGGGGCACCAATAAAGCTTAGTGAAGTCGGTCACCACGTAGCCGGCTTTATTGTTCTTTGTCAAAACAGAGATGACTCCATGATTAATTATCATGCATGAATCGGTCAAGAAGAACATGTAAACGGGAAACTGTCAGTGCCCTTCGATCATCGCATTTCGTCGGCAAAGCCGCATTGCGTGAGCTTGTATCATACCGGTTTTGTCCTAATCTTCCTCCTGGTTTGCCCTCCGTTCGCCGATTTCCCCAAACGATAATATGTTCTGTGAAATCAAGGTTTTTATCTTGACAAACAACCGGAAATTTCATAGAATTCACGGTCACTAAAGGACCACAGGCTCGTAGCTCAGGGGGAGAGCGCTACCTTGACACGGTAGAGGTCGGCGGTTCGAAACCGCCCGGGCCTACCATTTTCCTTGGTATATCAACACGATAAGAGAACATGACAAGCTATGAGTGAGATACGGCTGAGGTTGCCTGACGGCTCCGAAAGACGGGTGCCCGCAGGCATCACCGGTCAGGGAGTAGCCGAGAAGATTGGTTCCCGCCTGGCAAAGGACGCCCTCGCCATCAAGATCGATGGACGGCTTCAGGACCTGAACCTTCCTGTTGAGCACGATGCTTCCATTGCGATCCTCACGTTTGACAGCAATGAGGGACACGAAGTGTACTGGCACAGCACTTCGCACCTTATGGCGCATGCGGTCAAGCAGCTCTTTCCGCAGGCGAAGCTTGCCATCGGTCCCGCGATCGAAGAGGGTTTCTATTACGATTTCGACCTCGAACGTCCCTTTGCGCCCGAGGACCTCGAGAAGATCGAAAAGAAAATGACGGAGCTGGCCAAAGCGGCCACGCCGATCACCAGAAAAGACATTTCCAAGGCCGATGCCTTGGCGTTCTTTAACAACAGAGGCGAGAGCTACAAGGCGGAGCTTATCAGCGAACTGCCCGATGAAGCGATCTCGATCTATGAGCAGGGGGACTTTGCCGACCTTTGCCGCGGTCCCCACGTGCCGTCCACGGCCAGGATCAAGGCGTTCAAGCTGCTTTCCATTGCAGGCGCCTACTGGCGCGGTAGCGAGAAGAACAAGATGCTTCAGCGCATCTACGGCATATCGTTCCCGAACAAGGAAGCGTTGGATGAATACGTCACGCGGCTTGAAGAGATCAAGAGGCGCGATCACCGGAAGCTCGGCAAGGACCTGGACCTGTTCTCCATCTCCGAGGAATCCGGCGGCGGACTGGTCCTGTGGCATCCGAAGGGCGCGCTGATCCGGAAAACCATCGAGGATTTCTGGCGCGACGAGCACTTGAAGAGCGGATACGATTTCGTGTATTCTCCTCATGTCGGACGCGGTTCTTTGTGGGAAACGTCGGGCCATCTCGGTTTTTACCGGGAGAACATGTATTCCTCCATGGATATCGAGGGGCAGGAATATTATGTAAAGCCGATGAACTGCCCGTTCCATATCATGATCTACAAGAACAAGCTGCGCTCGTACCGGGAACTGCCACTGCGGTATGCGGAACTGGGTACGGTATACCGGTTCGAGCGCTCGGGCGTGCTGCATGGGTTGCTTCGCGTTCGCGGATTTACTCAAGACGACGCGCATATTTTCGTGGCCCCCGAAGACATGGAAACAGAGGTCGTCACCGTTCTCGCGTTTGTGGTCAAGATGCTTCGGACATTCGGGTTTGATGATTTTAAGGCCTATGTTGCCACGCGACCGGAAAAGTCAGTGGGAGAGAATTCCCGCTGGGAGCAGGCTACCCAAGCCCTCAAGGTCGCTGCTGAGAAGGTCGGCCTGAGCTACGAAATAGATGAGGGCGGGGGCGCTTTCTACGGGCCGAAGATCGATATCAAGATCAAGGACGCCCTTGGACGGCTGTGGCAGTGTTCCACAGTCCAGTTCGATTTTAACATGTCGGAACGGTTTGATATGACCTTTGTCGGCGTGGACAACCAGGCGCACCGGCCCTACATGATCCATCGTGCGCTCCTGGGATCGATTGAACGGTTCTTCGGCATGCTGATCGAACACTATGCCGGCGCATTCCCGGTGTGGCTCGCTCCGGTGCAGGCAAAGGTCCTGTCCATCTCCGACAAGCAGTTCGACTATGCCAAGGGTGTGCGCGACCGGCTCCGAGCAGCAGGCATCCGGGCGGAACTGGATCCCCGGTCCGAGAAGATCGGCTTCAAGATACGCGAGGCTGCCATGGAAAAGGTGCCTTACATCCTGGTGGTGGGGGACAAAGAGATCGAGCAGAAAACGGTGGCAGTGCGCGAACGGGGCGGAAAAGACCTCGGTGCCATGCCGCTTGATGACTTTATAAACCGTGTAACGGATATCATTGCCGGCAAAAGCATGACAACAGAATTGACAAGGGGGTGATTGTTTATTTCTAAGATAACGACAAGGATCAATCATTTGATCAGGGCCAGGGAGGTGCGCGTCATCGCTTCGGAAGGCGAGCAGCTCGGGGTCATGCTGCTCCGCGAGGCGCTCCAGAAGGCCGAGGAAGCAGGGCTCGACCTGGTGGAGGTGGCGCCGACAGCGGTCCCGCCGGTCTGCCGAATCATGGACTTCGGCAAGTACAAGTACGAGATGAACAAAAAGGCCCATGAGTCCAAAAAACATCAGACGGTCATTGCCGTCAAGGAGATCAAGCTCAGGCCGCGGACCGACGACCACGATATCGCGTTCAAGACGAACAACATCAAGCGTTTCCTGGAGGACGGCGACAAGGTGAAGGTCAGCATCATGTTCCGGGGCAGGGAAATGGCCCATCCAGAGCAGGGACGGGCGCTGCTTGAACGCATCGTGAAGGACCTCGAGCAGGTTGCCATCGTTGAACAGCACCCGCGTATGGAAGGAAGGAACATGTACCTGATGCTTGCTGCAAAACCCCAGAAATGATCCGGGGCCCGGCCTGAGAGAGGTGACCGGCAAAGGGTCCCGTAACTATTATTGGCGACTTATCATAGACGTGAGGGAAAGGGGAGCACCATGGCAAAGATGAAATTAAAGACGAACCGGAGCGCCGCCAAGAGGCTCAAGGTGACCGGATCAGGCAAGGTGATGCGGCGGAAGGGCTGGAAGGGCCATCTGCTGACCGGCAAGAACGCCACCCGGAAACGCCGGCTGACCGGCTCGGTGGAAGTGAACAAGGACAATCTCACGAACATCAAGCGGATGCTCCCGTACGGGAACTAAGGACTGATTGACCATGAGCTGCAGAGGATGCGGAGAGCATCAGGGAAAAGGCATCCTGATCTCCCGCGAATCCTTCGGGTGAGCAGGGATCTATTTACGAGGAGGATAGTACAATGCCGAGAGCAAAAGGTGGCCCGAAAACGCGGGCCAGATCGGCGCTGCCGCCGCGCCCTCACGCTCCCCAAAACGCTCGACTCAAGATCTGCTCAGCGGGCTTAGCGCAACTGAACCAGAGCCAATGCCAACTTTGATACCATCAGCGCCAGCATTTATAAGATCTAGGGCCCCTTGAGCAGTAGCTACGTTTCCGCCAATTACTTCGACGTTAGGGTATTTCTTTTTGATAGCTTTGATAGTATTGATAGCGTTATCTGAATGTCCATGAGCAATGTCTACGACTAGGACGTCAACTTCAGCCTTTACTAGAGAATCTACTCTGTCCATAAAGCCTTCGCGTACGCCAATTGCGGCTCCTACTAGCAATCTTCCTTTTTTGTCTTTGCTAGCATTGCCATTGCCGTAGTTTTGGACAATATCAGTAGCTGTTATCAAACCTTTTATTTTAAAATTTTCATCAAC
>JAAXXJ010000357.1 GCA_013334545.1 Nitrospirota bacterium
CGGACTCGTGGTCCAGAGCATGGTGGCGTACTGGTTCCATATCACGTTCGGAGCCGACGAGCAAATGCTCGGTGCGATCTTCTTCGGCGCCAACCTCCTGGCAGGCGCGTCGGCGCTGCTGGCGGCAAAGTTCGCCGCCCGGTTCGGCCTGATCAATACGATGGTCTTCTCGCACATTCCCTCGAACATCCTGCTCTGCCTCGTGCCCTTCATGCCGGGGCTGGGATGGGCGATCTTCGTGCTGATGCTCCGCTTCAGCATCTCGCAGATGGACGTCCCCACCCGCCAGGCCTACACCATGGCCGTGGTGGCCCCGGACGAGCGTGCCGCCGCGTCGGGCGTCACGACCATCGCCCGTTCCGTCGGCGCGGCACTCTCGCCCGCGCTCGGAGGTATCCTCCTCGCGACACCGGGGCTCATGGCCGCGCCGTTCGTTGCGGCCGGCGGGATCAAGATCCTCTATGACCTACTGCTGTACCGGAGCTTCCGGCACGCGGACAGGACGGGGTGAAGATGAAGAAGGAGCGGGCGCTCAAGAGGATCGCCGGAGAGATCGCAGGCTGCCGGTTTTGCAGGAAAGGCTGCACAGGGAAGGCTGTGCCAGGGGAAGGGGACGCTGACGCCCGAGTCGTGTTCGTCGGCGAGGCGCCGGGGCGCGAGGAGGCGAAGACCGGAAGGCCGTTCGTCGGACGGTCGGGGAAACTGCTGCGCCAGACGATCCGGGAGGCCGGGCTCTCCGAGGACGATGTCTTCATCACCAGCCCGGTGCACTATCTTCCGGACCAAGGCACGCCGTCGAGGGAGATGATCCGCCACGGCAGGGAGCATCTTTTCGCACAGCTTGCCGTCATCGAGCCGGACATCATTGTCCTGCTGGGGAATACCGCCTGCACCGCCCTCCTCGACACCAAGGTAGAGGTCATGAAACAGCACGGGACCACGCTCCGGAAGGACGGCCGGACCTATTTCATCACCCTTCATCCCGCCTATGCTGTCCGCTTTGCCGAGGGGAAGAAGCTCTTTCTCCGCGACTTTGCCAGGCTGAAGCGGTTGATCAAGACCCCAAGGTGATGTTCCCGATGCTCCGGACCGGGGCATGGCATGTGCCGCCTTGCCGTTTCAGGGAAGTGAATCCGGAGCGAGCTCATTCCCCGTCGCTTCCTGCGGGGTTCAATTCCTGTCTGGCAGGGACGGACATCACCGGTCGCCCGGGAGCGTCACCGCCTTGAGCGCATTGAAGGGGCCAAAGGACCTGAGCCGCTGCAGCTGAACCTCGTTCGCCACGTAAAAGGAGCCGGCGAAGGCAAGGGCGTTCAGGGAGATGTCCTCGAAATGCTCCCGGGAGCGGGGCACGAGGAGCATCCACTGGCGCGTGACCAGCAGGCAGTACGGCATGGACTGGCGCGGGAGGATGCTTGCGCCGGGGGTGCCCATGCCGACGCAGCCGAGCATGGCGGCGTACAGATCGAACGATTCAAGAGCCGCCTCACGGGGCTTTTCCGCCACATTGTACCGCAGCCGGACAAAGGCATGGCGGAAGGGGAGCACGGGGAGGGGGCCCGGAACGGACATCGGTCCCGATGCGTGCAGCAGGGGTTCGATGGGTATCCGGGGGCGCTCGGGGGTCAGCGGGAGGGGAACGATCTGGAGGTGCTTGTGCGGCTGGCTCGCACCGGCTTCGCGTCCGCCGTTGTAGAAACCGAGGCCGTCATATTCTGCCATGCAGAGCCAGAGTGCCTCGAGGTCCCTGAGCGTGAGCAGCGTTTCCTGGTGCTCGAAGTGGCGGGTGACGATGAGCAGGTGGTGGTCCACCACGTTGTACTTGTTCAGGACCGCGATGTGCGTGTCCGTGACGTCCGCCACGGTGAGCCCCTTCTCGGGAGGGAGAAAGGGATTCGCGTTCCTGCCCGCCCCGGCGTCCTTGTCCTGCTGGACACGAGCGGCCGCCTTCTCTTCGAGGGTTTTGAGAACGCGGACGAAGAACCGGACGCCGCCGTCATCGATGAATACCTGGTTCGTGGGAAAGGAGCGGAGGGCGCCGCTCTTGAGCGCAAACTCCGTGGTCCTGAGCATCTGTTGCCAAAGGGTCCCTTTTTCCAGCATGTGATTCTCCCTCGTTCCGGATTGGATTATAGCATATCGGCGGCGTGAAGAAAAATATGCAGGAAACGGCGGGGTCCAACCTATGACCTGGGTCATATCGCGTTCTCGGCTCAGGCGGTATGATGGAACTGCTGATGAAGATCAGGCGAAGTGCAGGAGGGATATCATGATGGAGCTGAACGTAACGATCATTGCCCCGCGGGAGCGGCACCCGCTCATCTTCAAGACCTTTGATGAGATGGAAACGGGGGGAGCATTCGTCCTGGTCAACGACCACGACCCCAAGCCGCTGTACTATTCTTTTCTCCACGAGCGTGAGGGACAGTTCGGATGGGACTACCTCGTCCAGGGGCCCGAGGAGTGGAGGGTCAGGATATCAAAGAAGTAAGTTTGTGTTACAATACCGGAAGGGGAAGTGAGACCTGGTCCGGGAGGGGACGGCCGATGGTGCCGAACATCGATTATGGGCTTTGTGAAGGGTGCGGAGGCTGCGCCGAGGCATTTCCCCAGTTCTTCGAGATGCGCGAAGAGAAGGCCTGGGTCATCAATGCTGACAAGTTCGACGAGGCTCCGGACCAGGGCATCCTGTTGATCTGCCCCTATTATGCCATCACGATCGAGTGAGTTCGGGCAGACGCTCATGGATCCAGGAACGAGCGGATTCACCGCAGCGCGCTGCAGGAAGCGACAATACCGGATCCCGGCAGTGAGGACCGCTCCTCGTTTTACGGCAATGACAGGCCGTTATTGACTTTCCAGCGCAGCTTTTCCCACCGGATCATCCACGGAATCCCTGCTTTTCCCCATCTTGACTTCCCAGAGCTTTTTCGCCAGCTGTTCAAGGTACTCCCGATTCTCGACCGTTTCCCGCCACTGGGAGGGGATCCCCTCGATGCCGTAGCAGGCCCCGGCTATGGCGCCGGTCATGGCGCCGATGGTGTCCGCATCTCCGCCGAGGCTCACGGCATAGATGACGGCGCTCTTGAAGTCGCCTGTCGACAGGAATGCGTAGATGGCCGTCGGTA
>JAAXXJ010000072.1 GCA_013334545.1 Nitrospirota bacterium
CGCGTGGCCATAGCGCGGGCTCTGGTGAACAACCCGCCGCTCCTGCTGGCCGATGAGCCGACGGGGAACCTGGACAGCCGGTCCGGCGCCGAGATCCTGAACATCCTGGCGGACCTGAACAGGCAAGGCGTCACCATCATGATCGTGACCCACGACCACGATATAGCGTCGCGGTGCAAGCGGATCATCAACCTCAAGGACGGCCGGATCGTCGGGGACCAGGTGGTCGCATGAACTTCGTTGAGATATTCAAGGTCGCGCTGGAGGCCATCCTTTCGAACAAGGTGCGGTCGGGACTTACCATGCTCGGAGTGATCATCGGCGTGCTCGCCGTGATCCTGCTGGTCTCCATCGGCGAGGGGGCGCAGGTCTATATCACCAAAGAGCTCACCGGCATGGGAACGAACCTGCTCATCATCACGCCGGGGAAAACGAGCACGAGCGGCGGCTTTCATCCTCCCTCAGCTGGCACGGTACGCAAACTGACCTATGATGATTCGCAGGCCCTCAAGCGCCGCGCCTGGCTCCTGAGCGATGCAGTGCCGCTCGTGTTCGGCACCGGCAGGATCAAGCACCAGAACATGGGCCGCGACACCATGATCATCGGTACGGCGCCGGAGTTCCAGAGCATCCGGCACCTCTTCGTCGACAGCGGCAGTTTCGTCACGCAGGGAGATGTGGATTCCAAGGCGAAGATCGTCGTGCTCGGCACGAAGGTGAAGGAGGAGCTCTTCGGCCAGGAGAACGCGCTCGGCAGGGCCGTGACGCTCTCCGACGCCCGCTACCGCGTCGTCGGGGTGATGCAGAAGCGGGGGACGAGCCTCGGCATGGACCTCGATGACATCGTGTTCATTCCCGTCACGAGCGGACAGGAACTGTTCGACACTGACGGACTGTTCGAGATCATCGCCTCCACGCCGCGCGCCGAGGACGTGGACCGGGCCATCAGCCAGATCAAGGAGGTCCTGATCAAGCGCCACGCGCACAAGGAGGACTTCACCATTCAGACCCAGGGCGCCATGCTCCAGACCATGAACACCATTTTGAACGTCCTGACCGCGGTGCTCGGGGGCATTGCCGGCATCTCGCTTCTCGTGGGCGGCATCGGCATCATGAACATCATGCTGGTCTCGGTCCGCGAGCGAACGCGGGAGATCGGCATACGGAAGGCAATCGGCGCCCGGAACAGCGATATCATGGCACAGTTCATGATCGAGGCGGTCACGCTGTCCGGCGTCGGCGGGATCATCGGCATCGTGCTCGGCGTGGGCATCGCGCTTCTGATCCCGATGTTCGTCACCGTGCTCCCGACGAGCGTATCGCTCTGGTCCATCGTGATGGCCTTTACCTTCTCCATGGCAGTCGGCGTGTTCTTCGGCGTGTACCCGGCCCACAAGGCGTCGCTCCAGGACCCGATCTCTGCGCTGCGCTACGAATAGGTGGAAAATTGCACCGAGATTTGGTATAGTTACTGGCAAGGAAACGATATAATTCGGACGGCAGGAGGGTATTCTTGATGGAAAAGCGAAGCGGCGTGTTTCTGGTGAAGACCGACTGGTGGTACATCGAACGGCTGGTCTGGCTCATTGCCGGCACCGATGTGGTGCTCAGCTCGATCCTGACCGTGGTACATCATCCCAACTGGGCGTTCTCGATCCTCTTTGTCGGGTTCTGCTCCATCATGGTGGCGACGACCGGGTTCTGCATCGTAGGCAATATTCTCTACTTCCTCGGCGTGCGTCCGCTCGTGCCGGACAAGCGGACCTATGACCGGGGAAAGTGGAACGGCCTGTATTTCATGAAGAACGACGAGTGGTTCCTGGAGCGGTATATTTACGTCTTCGTCGGCGTGAACCTGTCCATCAGCTCGATGCTGGCGCGGTTCTACAGCCCCTATTGGCTCTACTTCACCGGCTTCGTCGGCACCGCCACCATCCTCTTCGCGTTCACCGGCTTCTGCATCATGGCGAACTTCCTGTACCGGCTGGGCCTTGAGCCCCGGATGTGCCGGTATATCTGAATGTTCCTCCACGACCTTCGGAGGCATAGCACCTGCTTCGTCCGACCCTGACTCGTTCAATGGTTCAGCAGGCGCATTTCGCTCGCTAGAACTTACCCGCGTGCCGATCGAGCGTCGCCCGCTCGATACGATAGGCATCTCCTTCCTGCGTTCCCTCGATCCTGATCGGATAGCAGCCCCCGATTCCCTTCTCCAGCTTGTACACCGAATAGGTCGTACCGCAGGCCCTGCAAACGACGTAACCATCTTTGTGATCGTATCCAAGTTTCCGGGGATAACAGGTAAGACAGGCGTCCAGGAAGGAGAGGGCGCGGTCCTGCATCCGAAGCACGAAAAAGTTGACGTCCTTGCCCTTCGCGCGGTAGGAATAGAACTGTGGGACCTCGAGCGGGAGTGCGGAAATTTGTATCACGATGGCGTAGCCATCGGTCGGCGGCGCGGCATAGCGCTGCTGGCGGGAGCAGGCCGTACTCGAAGCGAAGAGGCTGAGCAGGCACCAGGCCGCCAGGAAATATCTGTTGATGATGAAATAGGAATTATGCATCGCGGTCTTTCTTTTCCAAGCGCATCGCGGACACCGATTCTGCCTCGCGAGAACCTCGGCAGATGAGCAAACGCCCGGGCAGATGCAATGCATCTGCCCGGAGGCCTCTCGTTTTAGTGTTTGTGCTCCATGCCGGGGCTCTGCTTCATCATCTTCCGCTTGTCCCGGATCATTTTGGTGTCTTCATACATGTCCGTATAGGCGGCCTTGATGACATCATCGAACGAGGTCAGTGTTCCACCGTTCGTCTTGATGAAGGCCTCGGCATCGTCCTTCTTCTCGAACGCCCATTTACCCCGCTTAGTCATCACGCCCGGCTTGCTGCCGCCGATTATCCAGTACGCCTTCTCCGCGTCGATAAGGTTCTTGGTGCCGAAATCCGCGACCTTGATCGCTTTCGGCGTCTTGTCGATGTTCGTCGCCAACTCGACTGCGGCGCAGTGCAGGCTGCAGACGCCCATCGAGGTTCCGTCGTCATATTCGATCAGCATCCGCGAGAAATCGAACTTCTGCCTGTCCATGCCGCAGTACTTGCAGCTCGCCGCCTGTTTGATGTCCTCCTGCGCGAATGCCGTCACGGACAGAACCATAAAGACCCCTGTAACCACCAATGCCAATGCCGCTGCAACACTCTTCCTGTTCATATGCCCCTCCTTGCGTGAGATATGGATCTGCGAATCAGTTCTACCTCCTCAGGGGAGATCATCTTCTTATCGTTATCGGACCTCCCGCGCCAGGTCCTCCCGCGCGGCGGCCAATGCTTCGTTCCAGGTGATGATCGTTCCGCCGAAGCTTTCGAGAAACGCCTCCGACGAGGTCCGGGTTGCAAAAGCCCACTTGGGGCGGTCCGTCATGACACCCCGCTTCGCGCCTCCAATGACCCAGACCGCCTTCTCAGCGTCGATCAGCGTCCGCTCTGTCCGGTCGGCCGCGAGGATCGCCTTCACGGTGCGACCCGGATTCGCGTCGAGCTCGACCACGGCGCAGCGCAGACTGCAGACGCCGATGGAGGTCCCCTCCTCATAGTGTATCATCATTCTGCTGAACCCGTAGGCCTTCCGATCCATGCCGCAGTGGAAGCAGGAGCGGTGGCTCTCGATATCGTCCTGGGGAAGTACTGCTGCACCCTGGAGGCCGAACACGGCCGCAGCAAGAAATAACAGCGGGATACTGAAACGCTTCATCACAAGTGACTCCTTGAGAAGGAATGGTGCCCGATCAGGGCAATGCAGCTAGAGCAGCCTTCAGGCGGGTGCCGTCTTTATAATCCTCGTTCATACGTATGACGCCAGTCCTGTCAATTACCACGGTAGTTCCCATGGTGGCTTGGTACAGGCCGAGGACGGTCTGCTGTGTGTCTGCTAGGACAGTGAAACCGGACCCTGCATAACCATTGCTGAGCTCGGCATTTTGGGCACCGGCAACAGAGCCCGAAACGTAATCCACGAGGAAGAAGGGAACGTTCGGATATGCGGGAAGCACGGTATTCCGCATATTGCTCATGTGCGCGTCGCAGATGGGGCACCACATGGTGAAGTACAGTACCGCTCCCTGCACGCCGGTGGTCGTGATGACGGAGGACAGCGTAACACTGGTCCCCAGCGTATCGGGAAGCGTGAAATCCGGGGCATTCTGGCCGACCAAGGGCCCGGTCGTGCCAGGCATCACTGCGGGCCGTTTGTCACTTCCCGATGGAGCGAGGTCATCCATCATGCCACCGCATCCTGCAAGAAGGACCATGAGCAGGAACAAAAAGCCTTTCTTAACGGAACACATAACGCACCCCAAGAGAGTATATGTCAGTGATCGGGAAATTCTCTCCCCATCCGTCCTGCCTGACCGCGTGGCTCCACGATGTCCGGACGCTCCAGTCATGGTCCGTGCTCGAATAAACGATCATGAGGCTTACTGCTTCCTTCCGGAAGCCACTGGTGGGATCACGAACACCGTCAATCGTGCCGTCCGCTTCCCGCAGATAGGAAAAGGATGTAGAGCCGGTCAGCTTGTCTCCCGCGGTCCCGATATAATATATATAGCTCAAGGATATGAGGGCTGACGTTCGGTCCCCCAGTTTCTTGCGGTAAGGTTCTACATAATTGCCGTATTCACGGTTGACGGAGCGTTCAAGATAGGTGCCGTAGTTCAGGGCGAGCGCTGCGTTCCAGGGCTGCAGTGTTTTATCGATATAAAGGTTTCCATCAAGCCGGTAGAAGCCGCGCCCGGTCACATCGAAGCTGCTATTTACATCGTCGTAAGGGGATATCCCCGTTGGGATTAGCAGCGAAGCGCCCACCAGTACCGCGGGTTTCAGGTCCTTAAAGTTCCTGACCTTCCAGGTCGATGTGTCGTCGACCGCTTCGTACCAGATATTGATCGTCATGTCTCCGATACCGTCGGTACGGGAGGAAAGGCCAGAGTACGTATTATCATTCCAGACGTACGGAACGAGGACGCCCGTCTGCCACTCCGAAGCAAGCCGCTGTGCATATCCGGCATTTAAACGGTATTGATGAAGGTCCGATCCCGGCGGGTCAGAAATGACTTTGCCGTCCTGGTTCCAAAAGCCATGATAGTTCTCAATATCAAATGACATGTCGATCATCGATCGAGCGTACTTCGGCAGGATCAGCCCCGTGGCCACGCCGCCGCCGCAGCAGGAGCCTGCCCAGGCGGCGAGGGGAGAAATAAGCGCGGCCCCCATGAAGAGGGCCGCCATGATCATGGACCGGAAATCGTGCATGATTGCCTTTCCACGGTCTATTCTAGGGGACCACCGTAAGCGTTGCATAGCCGTTCGGGCCGGATGCCATCAGTCCGTCGGTGGTTTTTACCGAGCCGTTGACCGTTACGCGCACATAGACAGTATTGGTCTGCGCACTCGTCAAGGTAAGGCCGGACACCAGCCAATGGCCGTGTCCTGCAGAATCGGTGCCGGTCTGCCAGGAGGATAGCGTATCGGTGGTTGCTTCGACGAGAACCGTACTGACCGTCCACGCGACATTTTGATAGTTTGTCAACGTGGCGCCGCTGTAGATCGTAGGATAGGTTTGCGACATGTTCCCGTCGGATGCCAGGAAGAGATTGATCGATGTAGTCGTGGCGTTGCCATCCTTGAACAAATAATACGTTCGGAATGATGTTCCGGTCATTGAGCTGATAAGGTCGTTGCTCTGCCCCTTCAGGGTAGCACGAACGGTGTCGGGTCCCATGGCCATTCCTACGGAGGGGTAGAACATCGCCGTCTCGGACCCAATCTTCGCGTCCAGCGACCAGTAACCGCCCATCATACCGGTTCCGGAAGCCATGAGATAATATATAGTGCAATCGTAGGTACCGGGAGTAGACGACTCTTTTACCACGTCCACGGGAGTCCCATGGCTGTGAGACGCCATGTACATGGTCGGGATCAATTGTATTGTGAGTCCAGATGCCGCTGCAAACGTGCTTCTGTTCCGAACCCGGAGCTGGAAAGTAGTTTTTCCAGTTGTGGCGTCTGCCATCATCCCGCCCATCGTTGTTCCAGGGATATACTCGACCAGGTAGGTGCTGGCAGGAGCGCTCGTCTGCACATACTCCGTGTTTGTCGTATCATTTCCGCACCCGGCCAGAAGCATCAGCATACCGGCACTCAACAGAAACCATCCTTTGATCCTTGAAATCTGCATGTTACCTCCACCTCTGAGAGTTAGTCTCGTTTTAACAAATCTTCAATATCTTTTTCGTACAGGGAGATCATTTCCTTGCCCGATCCCCGGTACCTACGCACGATGACGCCGTCCCTCCCGATAAGAAACGCCGCCGGGAGTCCGGAAAAACGGTATGCTTCGGCTACGGCGCCCTGCGTGTCCGTGACGACGGGAAATCCAACCGGCCGCTTTTTCATGAATGTGGCAACCCTTTCGCCAGAGGTATCCACGGATATCCCGATGACGACTAAACCGCTGTCCCGGTACTTTTGGTATAGCCGGTCAAACTCGGGAAGTTCTTCCCGGCAGGGCAGGCACCAGGTAGCCCAGAAATTGAGCAGGACAACCTTACCCAAAAGACTGTCGAGCGTGACTATCGCTCCGTTCGTATCGGCAAGCTGAAAAGCTGGGGCTCTCTCCCCGTCCAAGGCAGCATTCGCAGCGTCCGGTGCAAAGATCAGTAAACAGGTCATGAAGATAGCGCTTTTCATGTTTATTCTTAAAAAATGGCCCCGCTTCAGAAATACCGGTGTACGGGAACTAGCGGCGTTCCCGAAGCAGGGCCGAGCGTAAAAGGGGAGAGACATCTCATCGGCACATGCATCGGCTTGCAGGACAATGCATGAACGCAATGAGCGTGTTGCTGCGCATGGATCCGCTGTTTCGGAACTGCTGGTTATGAGGAGATTACGACCGGGGAGGCTGTTCGTTGCGCGATGAGAGGAGTAATTCGGTGAAAATTTGAGGAGAAGGCGCTATGGACGCTAAGGAAAGCATCGGGACAGAACTGCAGGGACATGCGCTGACGCAGGGCATCTCACCATTCGAAGAAAGGGCCGGTGCGGCCGAGTGGCAGACATCGAGCGTGACCAGGAAGGAACGCCCGTCATTCACGGCCATGAGCGTGAACGAGGACACCGGGGCGAGGACCGTGAACGCGAGGACGATCAGAAGGATAAATGTTACCGACCTCATGATCGAAGTATAGAAATAAATCCTCATTCTGTCAACGTAAAGTTGTAGATACATGTTGCAGAACCCATCATGCCGCCAAATGGAACAGGTTTTTGATGATCACGGCACAATCGGTGAAATTTGCACGCTCGGGAATAGGCACGAGAGTGCATTCGGTTTTGTAGGACTGTTCGAAACAGCTGACTTTTGATCTTTTTCCAAAAAAGGACGGTGACTTTCGTCACCGTCCCCGGAGCGCGATTATCATAGTTGGAGCACGACTATTTAATGGTTACGGCCTTGGTGGTCTCAAAGAAGAGGTATTTCCCCTTGTTCACCTCAACTGCCTTATCGTCGCGGTGGTCTCCGCCGGCAGGCAGGTACCACAATTTGACGGTAACGTCCATCTCCTTGGCTTTGATGTCGCGGACCTTCTTGCCTTCCTTCTCCACGTCCTCATAGGGGAACTTGATCTCGAAGTTCTCCGTTCTCGTCTGACCGGGTTGGAGGCTCGTGTCGCGAAGCATGCCGGATTTGCGGAAGGGGCCGTACACCATCTTGTCGCCCCGTCCGTACGCGGGGGACTGGGGCATATAGATCTTCGCATCGCTGAATATCTCTTTTCCATCCTTTGTCTTTGCGGTCACATCCAGGACCACTCGGTTGGGGGATGGTCAGCCGTCGGGGATGCGGTGCCCGGCGTTGCTGGTCATCTTTACCTGGACCGCCGCCGTCGGGATATGCTCGCCAGCCTTGAACAGTACATGATACCCCTTCGCCGTGACCTCGACGTCCACCGCGCTCTTGGCAATGGCCGGATCGCGGTAACCGGGCATGACATGGCCGGTCTTGTGCTTCGTCATGTGGCAGTCCTGGCAGGTTTCGGCCACCACGCCTGCGCTGGCGGTATAGTTGTGCAAGTAGCTCCCGTACAGCGTGGCGCACTGCGTGGGGTTCGCCAGCTCGAAGTTCGGGCCCAGACCGTGGCACTGGCCGCAGATGATCGACTCCTTCATGATGGGGCTCTTTTTGAGGGCCGTGAACATCTTGTCGCCGTGGGCACCTTCCTTGCTTCCGTAGATGACGTTCGCCTCAGGCTCGCCATCCACATACTTGTGTATAAGGGCCTTCTGGTTGTGGCAGATGATGCAGTTGATGTTCACTTTCTCCAGCGTTGCCGTATCGCCATCGATCACCGCCTTGGCGATCTGCTGGGCCACGGCGTCAGTGGCGTTCTTGAGCTGCGGCAGGTGGCACTTCAAGCAGTGCAGCATGTGATCGACCTTGATGTCTTTCACCTCTTTGATGCCCGATTTCGCCCATTCCTTCATCATACCGTCTTGGATGGCCGTCTTGATCGTGGCCATGGTCCGACCGGTGCCGATGAGGGAGCGGGCATGGATGGACTTCGCCCATTCCTCGAACTGCTTAGGATGACACTGCTTGCACGATGACACATCGTACATCTTGGCGAGCTCGTCAACGGTTGTCGCCTTCTTTTCCTGCGCTGCCGTCATCCCGGTCAGCAGGAACGTTGCGAGGAAAAGCCCTGCAACTACTTTGAAGACTTTCATACTATTCCTCCTTTCTGTGAGATTGTGAATATGGAGTTTATTATATCAAAAAACCCTTCAGCTCAGGAAAGAAGGATGACAACACCTCGAAATTTCGTTCGGTTGAAAAATACAACTTTGTTATGAGTTCATCGCCCACGATTCCGGATGTTTAAGAGGAAGCACCGAAGTAAATACGAGCGTAAAGAGTGTAAATGTCCTTCTCACGGACGCCGGTCTATTCTCACAGGAATCGCATTCGTTTTCAGAATGAGCATTTTCTGACCAAGAGTACGCGAAAACAGATGGTGACATGTTCAATTCGTTATTGACACCTCATTGTAAATACGGTAATTTTAACCATGACGGGCATCATTCTTGCCGGCGGTGAGAGCCGGCGTATGGGAACGGACAAGGCCCTGCTCGTTATCAACGGCAGGCCCATGATCGAACATGTTCTTGCAGTATTTGCGGATCTGTTCAAGAAGACCATCATTGTGACGAACACGCCGGACCGCTACCGTGTGTACGGCGTCGAGCTGACCAGTGACGTCCTTGACATCCGTGGTCCGCTGACCGGGATCTATTCGGGGCTGCTCAGATCGTGTGATGAATATAATTTCGTCGCAGCCTGCGACATGCCCTTTCTGAACCCCCGGCTCATAGCGTACCTGGGAGAGCTGGCTGCGGGACATGATGCCGTGGTCCCGATGTTCGGCGGCGGTTTTCTGGAGCCGCTCCATGCGGTCTACCGAAAGGACATCCTCCCGGTCATCGAGACGCAGATCCGGAAGCAGGACCGCAGAATCCAGGGTATGTTCGATCATATTCAGGTCAGGTATGTAACGGAAGAGGAGATTGTCCGTTTCGATCCGCAGAAACAATCGTTCAGGAATTTAAATACACCGAAGGAGTACAAGGAGGCAGTATGTTCGGACTAGGAATGCCAGAGCTGTTGGTCGTTCTGGTCATTGTCATTATCATCTTTGGGGCCAGCCGTCTCCCGCAGCTGGGAGAAGGGCTCGGCAAGGCCATCAAAGGATTCAAGAAGGGGATCGCGGACAGCAACGAGGCGAACAAGGACGCGTCCAAACCTGAAAATAAGTCGTAACCGGGAACGCGGTGCGTCGGCGATGAAATGGGTACTCGCAGAACATGATGCGGGGGCCGTTTCGCGGCTCTCGGAACAGGCCGGCATCCACCCGCTCATCGCGCGGCTCATGGTCGCCCGGGGGATCACCGACGCCGCCGCTGCGCTTGTCTTCCTATCCCGCGACCTTTCCTCGCTCTCCGATCCACGGGCCCTCCGCGGCATGGACAGGGCCGTCGGCCGCATCCGTCAGGCCATCTCTTCAGGCGAACCCATAACCGTTTACGGCGATTACGATGTTGACGGCGTGACCGGTGCCGCGCTGCTGTTCCTGGCGCTCCGGGAGCTCGGAGCCAGGATCGACAGCTACATTCCGGACAGGATGACCGAAGGGTACGGCCTGAACGAAGAGGCCCTGGGCCGCATCAAGGCCTCCGGCGCAGCGCTGGTCATCACCGTCGATTGCGGTATCAGCGCCGTCAATCAGGCTGCCGCTGCCCGCGCTCTGGGGCTCGACCTCATCATCACCGACCACCATGAATCGGCAGCGGTCCACTGGGAAGGGCAATCACCTGCCCCGGGTGTCCTGCCGGAGGCGTTTGCGATCATCCATCCCGGGCTGGTCCAGCCGGGAACATCCGACGCCGTCCGGGATGGCATCGGCGGGCTCACCGGCGTGGGCGTCGCCTTCAAACTGGCACAGGCGCTCACCGACCTGCCTGCCGGCGATGAACGCATGAAGCAGTATCTCGACCTGGTGACCCTGGGGACCATTGCCGACATCGGCAGGATCACGGGAGAGAACCGGGTCTTGGTGAAGCATGGGCTTGATATCCTCTCGTCGGAGCCGCCGCGCCTCCGGCCCGGCATCGCGGCGCTGAAGCAGGTCGCGAACCTGAGCGGCAAGAAGGTGAGCGTCGGGACCGTCGGATACACCCTGGCGCCGCGGATCAACGCCAGCGGAAGGCTCGAGCGCGCCGACACGGCCTTCCGGCTCATGACCACGGATTCGCCCGATGAGGCCCTGCACCTGGCGACCATGCTGGACCGGGTCAACCGTGAGCGACAGGCGGTCGAGGAAGCCATCTGGGGGTCGGCCCGGGAGCTCTGCCTCCAGGCGGACATGGCGAACACCGGCGCCTTCATCCTGTCATCCGATGATTGGCACCCCGGCGTGATAGGGATCGTGGCGTCGAGGATCGTCGAGGAGTTCTACCGTCCCGCGGCGCTCATCTCGGTAAAGGACGGCGTGGGGAAGGGATCCGCGCGGAGCATTCCGGGCTTCGACCTGTACCAGGGGCTGTCGGCCTGCTCTGATCTGCTCCTCGGGTTCGGTGGGCACAAGTACGCCGCCGGCCTCACGATCAATGCCGATGATATCGAGCGGTTCACCGACCGATTCGATGAGGTGGTCGCCTCCATGACCTACGACGGAACGCTTCTGAGCCCGCCCATGAGTGCTATGGGCGTCGGCGTGAAGACCTGGACCTGCTCGGGGTGGATCTGCAGCTTCTGGCTGGCGAAATGCCGGACGCGCTGCATGTCGGCCTCGCTGCAGCCCGGGTGGGCGGCGATCAGGTAATAGGTCAGGAACTGTCTCTTCCCGCGTTCCCGGTTCAATTGATCAAAACGCCGCTTGAATTCCAGCAGCGAGGCGCTGCCCGGTGTGAAAGTGCCGATGCGCTATAAGATCACATTTCCCTACGCCTTGCTTGCCATGCTTTTTGCGCTTGTGTCCGCCTTCTTGGTCAGCCGTTATGTGCTCGAATCGATGATGGACCGGCCCAAGCCGCACCGGTCCGAGCCGCAGGACATCGCCACCGCCATCGAAGAGGGCGCGGACGCCCTGATGCTCTCGGGCGAGACCGCGGCCGGCGACTTTCCGCTGGAAAGCGTCAAAGCGATGGCGCGGGTGATTCGGGCGACGATGCCTATCGACCGCCGCGCCTACCTGACCAAGTTCAAGGGTGAGTACACCAGGATACCGGCGACGCGCAACATCCACGTCATCGGCCATCCCATCTGCGAACTGGCCGAAGCGGCGCGCTCGCCGTTCATCGGCTCCTACGCCACGACCGGAGTGAGCGCGACCATGGTCTCACGCTTCCGGCCGACCATGCCGGTGCTGGCAATTACGACGAATGTGGAGACCGCGC
>JAAXXJ010000358.1 GCA_013334545.1 Nitrospirota bacterium
TTTCAAACTCGTAATGAAGTGTTGAACGGAGGAAGGAGGTCAGGGGATTCAGATGGAAGCTGCGCTCCGGCACATAGAGAAAGAGGGCGTAATTGGAAGCAAGGAGGTAGAGCACCGGCAAAAGACCGAGGGCAAGGGCCTTTCGAAAGTCGGAACGAGGGGGGACGAGGATCAGTGCCGACAGAACGAGTATGTAGGGGAGAGCATGCAGGAAAACGAGCGGCTGGAAGAAGCTCGCGACGGCTTCTCCCCGATGGTCCCCGCCGACGGTCAAGACGAGAAACAGGTCGGTTGCCGTCATGAAGCGGGATAGAGTCAGCCAATAGGAGAATTGGACGACGACGACGAAAACGAGAAGAACAAGGGCCGCCGCGCGGAGAATCCTGGGGAGGAGAAGGACGAGATAGAAGAGGGCGACGACCTGCAGAAAGACCAGCACGAGGGCGCCCGAGAACATCAAGGTGCCGGCGTCCGGGAGCACATGCAGCAGGGCCCGGTAATCACTGGACCTTAAAAAGGGATCGATGAGGACCGCGAGCGTTGCGGCCAGCAATGCGGCCATGACCCGAGGACAGGTCGCTTGACGGATGGCGCGAAGAGAGGACGTTGCTTTCATTGGTCCTCTTCCCATCGGGTGGCAATGATCCCTAGGATAAAGACCACGGCTGCAAAAACCCCTATGATGGCGG
Source organism: Nitrospirota bacterium (assembly GCA_013334545.1). Classification (GTDB taxonomy): domain Bacteria; phylum Nitrospirota; class UBA9217; order UBA9217; family UBA9217; genus JAAXXJ01. The sequence continues at coordinate 690 of JAAXXJ010000358.1, forward strand.
AGTGTCTCAGGGCGGCCATGTGGTCGCCAAATATCATGGATGCACGGAGCCCCTCGTTCACGTAGTAAAGAGGCAGGATCCGGGCGACCGTCTGCATGAAGCCCGGCATCATCTCGAGCGGGAAGAAGCTCCCCGAGAGGAACATCATCGGGAAACTGATGGCGTTTGCCGCGGCGGCGGCGCTCTCCGCCTCCTTGGTGAAGTGGGTGATGATCATCCCGATTCCGACGAACGCGAAAACGTCAAGCAGCATGAACACGGGGAGCCAGGCATTGATCTGCAGGCTGACGCTGAACACGGCGTAGCTCACCAGCAGCATCGCCGTCGTGGACAGGACCGCAAGGATGAACTGGTACAGGATGTTGGACAGGATCCAGTCGGTGCGGGTGATGGGCGTGGTGGACAGCTTCCGGATGACACCCTTCTGCCGCAGCTCCGTGTTCAAGTGCACCGTGCCGAACAGGCTCAAGATCATCACGGACATGGCGATGATGCCGGGGACGAAGAACTCGATGAACCGGTACTTCCCGGCGAGCATCGATGTCTCGGCCGAGCGGATGAACGGGGGCTCCCCGGACATTTTCTGGTTGATCCCGGAGAACACCGAGTTGAGGATTTGGATCTTGATGAACACCAGGCTGGAGCTGAGGTCGTACAGGTACGTGAGGGTAACGGATGCGTCGGGGTCGTTCAGCTCCGTCCTCTGCAGGAAGGCCCCTTCATAGCCTTTGGGAATCGTGAGGACCAGGCTCGACTTGTAGTCCCGGGTGTACTGCGCAGCGTTGACGGCCGGTTCGATCCGGATGACCTTGAACTTCCCTTCGAGCTCGAGGGTCTTGACGAGCTGCTCAGAGGAGTCGGTGTGATCGAGGTCCTGCACGTAAAGGTCGAAGCTCATGTTGTCCTGGTTCATGAAGAGGGCTCCGAACACGAGGATCAGGAGTATCGGGAACGCAATCGTAAAGAACATGGCCGGCTTCGCGCGGTAGAAGCTCTTGAGGCTCACGACGAGATTTGCGCCGACGACGCGCGGGTTCATGCCGCCACCCCCCCGGCGGGTTCTTTGTGGAGCGCCTCGCCGGTAAGCTTCAGGTAGACGTCCTCGAGGTTGGGCTTGCGAACGTCCAGGCTGAGCAGCGACGCCCCGCCTTCCTGAACGGTGTTCAGGATCTTCTGGACGTCGTCCATGCGCTCCACCCTGACCCTGACGTCCTTGTGGTTGTCATGGACCGGTTCGAAACCCATCTCCCGGACGATGTCAAAGACTTTTTCGTCGACGGACCTCAGCGTGAGAACCAGGTAATTCGCGTTGCGTTCTATGAGCGCGCCGGGAGAGCCCATTGCGATGATCTTCCCCTTCGAGATGATGGCGACCGTGTCTGCAAGAAACTCCGCTTCCTCCATGTAGTGCGTAGTGAGAAATACCGTCTTGCCCTTCTCCTTCAGGCCCAGCAGCAGGTTCCACACTTCGTGCCTTGAACGGGGGTCGAGGCCTGTCGTCGGCTCGTCGAGGAACAGGACCTCGGGGTCGTTCACGAGTGCAATCGCGATTCCGAGGCGCTGCTTCAAGCCCCCGGAGAGGTTCTTGTACTGCTCCCGGGTCTTGTCCTTGAGGTTCACGAGCTCGATCAGCCCGTCGATATCGGTGTTTGCGCAGCTGAAAAGCCGCGAGTAGTACTGGAGGGTCTCCCTGACCGTGATCCTGTCGAACGAGCTGAACCCCTGCGGGAGGACGCCGATGCGGGGGACGATATCGCGCTTCCTCTTCGTGACGTCCATCCCGAGCAGGCTCACTTGTCCCGACGTGGGCGCGCGGATGGTCTCGATGATCTCCACGGTGGTGGTTTTCCCGGCGCCGTTGGGCCCCAGGAACGCAAACACCTCGCCTGTCCTGACCGTGAACGATACGCCGTTCACCGCCAGCAGATTTCCATAACGCTTCGTCAGCGTCTCGACCACAATCGCGTGTTCGGCAACGGCGCGATCAACGCGGTGCGTCATGGATCGGCGGCTCACTGCTATTGTGCTGCAGGGTGGCAAGTTCGTCGGCCACGGCGCCGACGGCGGCGCGGATGTGCGACTCGCTGTGATTCGTGGTGATGAAGAAGCGCAGGCGGGCGGAGCAGTCGGGCACTGCCGGATAGAGAATCGGTTGGACGTTGATGCCGCGGTTGAACAAGGCGTGTGACAGGCGCAAGGCCTTGACCGAGCTTCCGACGATGACCGGGACCACGGGCGTGCCGGCTGCCAAACCGGTGTCCAGGCCGCGCTCCCTGGCCAGTGTCAGGAACAGCGTCGCCAACTCGCGCAGCCGGGCCACCCGCCGCGGCTCGCGCTGGAGGACCGTCAGGGCGGCAAGGGCCGCAGCGGCGCTGGGCGGAGAGAGGCCCACGCTGTAGACGAACCCGGGGGCGGTGTACTTGAGGTC
>JAAXXJ010000359.1 GCA_013334545.1 Nitrospirota bacterium
CTGATTTACCGAAGGCTGCGGCTTATTTCTTTGACGTAACGCCCCGCCAGTTGCTCCATATCGAAGGCCTTGCTCTCTCCGATACTTACCGCAAAAGGCTTGCCCGGTTCCGTTACGGACCGGGGGTCTATAAAATGGATTGGGCCCTCAAGGCGCCGATCCCCTGGAAAGCGCATGTCTGCTGGAAGGCCGGCACGGTTCATCTGGGGTGCTCCCTCGAGGAGATCGCGGCCTCGATCCGTGATGTCAGTGCGGGGAAGGTGTCGTCCTCTCCGTATATTGTACTTGCCCAGCAGAGCCTGTTGGACCCCTCGCGCGCGCCCGCCGGCAAACATACGGCATGGGCCTATTGCCACGTTCCCCATGGATCAACGGCGGATGTATCGGAGCTTATTGAAAGCAAGATCGAACGGTATGCACCGGGGTTCCGGGAGGAGATCCTGGCAAGAAATACCCTTACGGCAGTGGCCATGGAACAGTACAATGCGAACTACGTGGGAGGAGACATCAACGGAGGCCTCCAGGATCTCCGTCAGCTCTACACCCGGCCCATTGCTTCTCTGCACCCGTACCGGACATCGGTAAAAAATATCTATCTTTGCTCTTCCTCTACTCCCCCAGGAGGAGGTGTTCACGGTCTTTGCGGCTACTATGCGGTTCAAGACCTTTGCCGCCAGCGGAAAGGCTCCTGCTCACGAAACGGAACATAACGTATGGTTACGGGATAGACATCAAACTGAGTAGGGTCAGGGCTATTCATAGGACACAGTCTGTCTTCGTTCACGTCAAAAAAAGCTTTATCATCAAAGCGGGGCGGTATGGAGGCAATTTGTCGAAGGAGTTATGATGGCGGCAGGAAACAAGATGCTGGTCAACGGCAGCCGTGTGAGAACGTTAAAAGATGGCGGGATAAAGAAGGGTCCCGTGGTTTACTGGATGAGCCGGGAACAGCGCGTCAAGGATAATTGGGCCCTGCTGTATGCACAGGCACTTGCCATGGAGAGAAAAGCGCCGCTTCTGGTGGTATTTGCCTTGGCTCCTCAATTTCTTGGCGCTACGATGCGGCAGTATGATTTCATGCTTAAGGGCCTTGCCTGCGTCGACGATGATTTGGCGAAATCAGCCATCCCATTTTATTTACTGGAGGGCAATCCGGAAAAAGAAATACCGAATTTGTCAACGACGGTGGAAGCCGCCGCGCTGGTCAGCGATTTTGACCCTCTGAGAATTAAAAGAGAATGGAAAGCAAAATTGATGACGCGGTTGCACATCCCTTTTTATGAAGTGGATGCGCACAATATTGTCCCCTGCTGGATGGCTTCCTCCAAACAGGAATACGGCGCATACACCCTGCGGCCCAAGTTAAAACGGTTACTTCCGGATTTCTTGACGGAATATCCTGCCCTGCAACGGCATCCTTACCGCATGAAGAGAACGGATGAGCGAATCGACTGGCGGAAGGTCCGAACCTTCCTTAAAATCGACGGTTCAGCAAATGGAATAGATTCGGTGGAATCAGGGGAATCGGCAGCGGCCAATGCCCTGGATCACTTCCTCGCCCAAAAATTGAACGACTATAATGGTAGGCGAAACGACCCTTGCCTGGATGGCCAATCGAATCTATCGCCCTATCTGCATTTTGGCCAGCTCGCGGCGCAAAGAGTGGCATTGGAAGTCAACAAAGTACGCGCCGATCAGAAATCAAAGGATGCCTTTCTGGAAGAGCTCATCGTAAGGCGCGAGCTCTCGGATAACTTTTGTTTTTACAATGAGGCCTATGACCGGTTTGAGGGATTTCCCCGCTGGGCTCAGGAATCACTCAACGGGCACCGTAGCGATAAACGGGAATATATCTATACCGTTTCACAGTTTGAAGAGGCAATCACTCACGATCCTCTCTGGAATGCGGCGCAAAGAGAGATGGCCCGCAAAGGCAAGATGCATGGTTATATGAGGATGTACTGGTGCAAGAAAATACTGGAGTGGACGCAATCCCCGGAAGAGGCTCTCGGCTCAGCGATTTACCTCAATGACAAATATGAATTGGACGGCAGGGACCCGAACGGCTATGCCGGGATTGCCTGGTCGATCGGGGGGGTACATGACCGGGCCTGGTTTGATCGCAAGGTATTCGGAAAGGTTCGTTATATGAGTTATGGCGGTTGCCGGTCGAAGTTCGATGTCGAGACCTACATAAAGCAAAACCGTTTTTAGAAGTGAGAGGGAGGCAAGGAAATGAGCAAAAAAGACAAAAAGATCATCATGATAGCGCAGTGCCTGGTTAATCCTTATTGCCGCGTACACATATTGGGGCAGAATTTTCCTTTGTCTCGACAGATCGTGGACTACCTGATGGAGAATAAAGTGGGCATCATCCAGTATCTTTGTCCGGAGACGACGGCTATGGGGCTGATGCGCAATCCCCAGGGCAGGCAGCAGTATGATAGTATTTTTTTCCGGGACCATTGCAAGGATCTATTGAAAACCCCCTTGCTGATGGTCAGGGAATTCATCAAGAACAATTACCGCTTGACCTGCTTTCTGGGGTTGGAGAACAGCCCCACCTGCGGCATTCACTGGGGCAAGCATAAAGTCAACCGGTATCAAACGGAGTCTCCCAATCCGGTGGATCATCCTTCCTCCGACGAACCTGTCCTCATGGGGATTATGGCTGAGATGCTGTCCGAGGAACTGACAAAGGAAAACATCAAAGTGCCGTTCTTGGAGTTTCCTGCTTTGTCGCCGCAGGATTCTGAAAAAAGAAAAACCTTCTGGGAGGATTTGCGTAAGACCATTGAGCCTGGCGTTGCGGAGTAGAAACATGCAGACTAAGCCTTGCATTGTGGGGAAAATGATGGATGCACAAACTCAAATTTTCTATACTTTTCCGATAAAAACGGAATCTCTTATCAATCACCGGATCAGCAGGCGATGAAACTTTCCTTGACGCCAATTCGTATCCTGATCATTGTTTCTTTTCTGATCGTTTTACTGGTCGCTTACGAGATAAGCATATTCATCTCCAGTGTGAACAAGGGTCGGGATCTTGCGAAAGCAAGCGTGCCCTTTGAGGTCAGGGTAAAAGAGGCGAACCGAAGGGT
>JAAXXJ010000360.1 GCA_013334545.1 Nitrospirota bacterium
AAAAATGCCATGAAGGAGCTCCAAGCATGAAGAGATCAGGAATTCTGATGATTGCGTTGATCATGATGATCGGCAGCGGTGTCGCGTATGCGTCACCCGAGAAGTCGGCCCCGGCGCCGGCAGCGAAAAGACCTTCGGTCAAGGCCGAGAAGGATGATCCTACTGCAGGGCCATCCGGCAAGGTCGTGGAGACCATGGACTCAGGCGGATATACCTATGTATGCCTCGAAAAGAACGGCAAGAAGACCTGGGTGGCGGTGTCGCAGATGAAGGTCGCCGTCGGATCGAAAATGACCTTTCAACCCGGACAGGCGATGCCGAATTTCACGAGCAAGTCCTTGGGCAGGACCTTCGACAGCATCATATTCTCCGGGGGGCCGGTAGCGTCCAGCACCGCTCCGGCAGACTGGGGCGCGCCGCAGGGAGCCACCGGCAGCAAGGCGCAGATTGCTTCGCAGGACAAGACCGCAAAAGTAGAGAAGGCCGCCGGCCCCAACGCCTATACGGTCTCCGAGGTCTACGCGAAGCGATCGGCGCTCGACAAAAAGACGGTGATCGTGAAAGGGAAGGTCGTGAAGATATCTCAGGGGATCATGGGGAAGAACTGGATCCACATCCAGGACGGCAGCGGTGACCAGCAGAAGGGCACCCACAACCTCGTCACGACCTCCCAGGATATGTCAGCCGTGGGCGATATCGTCACGATCACGGGGATCTTAGCCAAAGACAGGGACTTTGGCGCCGGCTATCTCTACAAGGCGATCGTCGAGGACGCGAAGGTCCAGAAGTAGTCTTTACTGTAAGATGATAACTGTCAGGGGGCATGTCCCGATGGGGGCATGTCCTTCTTTTTTGTCCGCTCGTTGTTGACTTGGTAATGGCACTTGGATACAATGAACAATTATCACCCCTCAGGAGGGAATCAGCATGGCAAAATTCTATGACGCGATCATCATCGGCTCGGGCCCGGCCGGCCTGACTGCCGCACTCTATCTGGGCAGAGCGGGGCAAAAGTGTGTGCTCCTGGAGAAAGAATTTCCCGGGGGATACACTGCGAAGATCGCCGAGATCGAGAACTATCCCGGTTACGAGGAGATCAGCGGGTTCGACCTGACGGCGGTCATGCAGAAGCAGGCCGAGAAGTTCGGCGCCGAGATCGTCTATCCCATCGAAGTGGTGGAGATGGACCTGAAGGGCGAGACGAAGCGCGTGAAGACCCGGGACGAGGTCTACGAGGGGCACGTGGTGATCATCGCCGTGGGCGTGGCGCGAAAAAAGCTGAAGGTGCCCGGCGCCCGCGAGTTCCTGGGCAAGGGCGTGTCCTACTGCGCCACCTGCGACGGGAACTTCTTCAAGGGCCGGAAGGTCGCCGTGGTCGGCTCGGACAACGAGGCGGCCGACGAGGCACTGCACCTCGCCGAGCTGGCTGAGAAGGTGACGTTCATCCCGCACAAGAAACTGGAGATCGTCGATTCCGTGATGGCCCGCCTCAAGGCGAAGGCGAACATCGAGATGCTGCCGGTCTCGGAGGTGAAGCAGGTCGTGGGCGACGAACTCGTGACGGGCCTCAAGATCACCACGGACGGGGCGGAGCAGGTCCTGCCGCTCGAGGGTGTGTTCATCGCCCTTGGTTCCACGCCCATCAACGACCTCATCGTCAATTCCGGCGGCCAGGCGGACGAACGGGGCTGCCTGCTGACGGACCGCAACCAGAAGATGAACCTCGAAGGCGTGTTCGCCGCCGGGGACTGCACTTGCGGCGGCATGCAGATCGTGACCGCTGCGGGCGAGGGAGCTATCGCGGGCATGCGCTCGGCCGCGGTGATCCGTCGCATCAAGTCGAAGGCGGCGGGAAAATAACAACGGAGAGAAACCGGATAATATCCTTGAACCGCGAGGGCGCGAAGAACGCGAAGGAATTCGAAAAACTTTAGGCCCGAAGCTTAAGGTTTCCTTTGCGACCTTGGCGTCTTCGCGGTAAATTTGTTTTCCAGGTGGATAGTTTATGACCGTTAAGGACATGCTCGGCCGGAGCGGGGTCGTCTCCCGCGAAGAAGCGCTCAAGGTCCTGGACGGGCATCTTGTCATTCCATCGCTTCCGTCCGAAGACATAACCCTTAGCGCCGCCCTTGGCCGCGTTCTCGCGCGCGGCATCCTCTCCCCTTCCGACCAGCCGGAATTCGACCGCTCGACCATGGACGGCTACGCGGTCCGGAGCAACGACACCTTCGGCGCTGCCGAGTCGCGTCCTGCGTTGCTCTCTATCACCGGCGACATTCCCATGGGCATGATGCCGGGCCGGGCCATCTCCAAGGGCGAGTGCATGAAGATCGCCACCGGCGGCGCGCTTCCGAAGGGCGCGGACGCAGTGGTCATGTTCGAGCAGACCCAGCGCGTTGACGGGTCGACCATCGAGGTCGTGAAAGCGGTCGCACCGGAAGAGAACGTGAGCAAGACCGGCGAGGACATGAAGAAGGGCGAGTCCGTGTTCGGAAGCGGCCACGTCATCAGGCCGCAGGACATGGCAGCCCTCGCCGGCATGGGCATCACCCGCGTGCCCGTGTTCGTGAAGCCCCGTGTCGCCATCGTCTCCACCGGCAACGAGATTGTCCCTGCCGACACGGTGCCGCAGCCCGGACAGATACGGGATAGCAATTCGTATCAGCTCGAAGGCTATATCACGCTGGCGGACGGCGTGGCCGTGAAGAAAGGCATCCTGCCCGATGATTACCACGCCCTGCGCGCAGCGCTCGAAGAGGCAGCGGCTGACTGCCACATCGTCCTGTTCACCGGCGGCAGTTCGGTCGGGACCGCGGACTTCACCGCCCGGGTCATCAATGACCTGGGGCCACCGGGGGTGGTGGTGCACGGCGTCGCCCTCAAGCCGGGCAAACCGCTCATCATCGGGTTGGTCAAGGGCAAGACAGCCGGAGCAGCGGTCCCGGTCTTCGGCCTTCCCGGCCACCAGGCAGCGGTAGCCATCTGTTTCGAGCAATTCGTGCGGCCGGTCCTGAGGCGGTTCACCGGCGCGGTCCCCGACCCCGCGCTTGCAGGCGTCTCGCCGTACCGCATGGTGAAGGCAAAGCTCAGCCGGAG
>JAAXXJ010000361.1 GCA_013334545.1 Nitrospirota bacterium
GCTGGTCGGCACGGACGTCAACTCCGGCACGCAGCGCTTCTCCTTCGGACTCCCTCAATTGGCCGACGGCATCGGATTCGTGGTGGTCGCCATGGGCATGTTCGGCCTGGCCGAGATCATCCGCAACCTTGAGCGCGAAAAGGACGGGACAGCGGAGGTGACGAAGATCACCAGCCTGATGCCGACCAAGGAGGAATGGAAACGCATGGTCGCGCCGATCCTGCGCGGCACCGTCATCGGGTCGTCTCTGGGCATCCTGCCCGGCAGCGGCTCCATCCTGGGGGCCTTTGCCGCTTACTCAATCGAGAAGAAGGTGTCGAAGCACGGAGCCGAGTTCGGCAAGGGCGCCATCGAAGGCGTTGCCGCGCCGGAGTCGGCTAACAACGCGGGCGCCCAGACCTCGTTCATCCCCATGCTGACCCTGGGCATCCCGTCCAATCCGGTGATGGCGCTCATGGTCGGCGCGATGATCATCCAGGGCATCCAACCCGGCCCCTCGGTGATCAACGAACAACCGGCGCTGTTCTGGGGAATCATCGCGTCCATGTGGATCGGCAACCTGTTCCTGATCATCCTGAACCTGCCGCTGATCGGCATGTGGGTGCGGATCATCATGATACCCTATCATATCCTGTTCCCGGCTATCCTCGTGTTCTGCGGCATCGGTGTCTTCAGTCTGAAGAACACCGAGTTCGATGTCTACCTCATGGCCCTGTTCGGCGCGCTCGGGTATCTCTTCACCAAGCTGGAGTGCGAACCGGCGCCCATGCTCCTCGCCTTCATCCTCGGGCCCATGATGGAGGAGTATCTGCGCCGCGCCCTGCTGCTCTCGCGCGGCGATCCCATGGTCTTCATCACCCGCCCAATCAGTGCGACCCTGCTCGGCCTCGGTGTCCTGGCGATCATTGCCGCGAGCATCCCTGCGCTGTACAGGAAGCGCGAAGAAGCCTTCCGCGGGTAATGTCGAGCCTGCCTGTCACGGCGCACGCCGGATCCAGTCCTATGATCACCTACCGCCAGATCTCCACGCATGACCGTGAATACGCCGTGGAAAAGGAACTGCGGAACAGGGTCCTGCGAAAGCCGCTTGGCCTGATGCTGTCCGAACAGGACCTACAGGGAGAGGATGAACAGGCTCATCTGGTGGCAATGGATGGAACGGGAACGGTGGTTGGATGCGTGCTCATCGCCTTTACGGAGAAGGGGGCAAAGATCAGGCAGATCGCGATCGAAGAACGATACAGGGGAAGGGGGATCGGAACAAAGCTGATGAAAGGCGCCGAGCAGATCGTTCGTGACAGGGATCTCGGTGCGGTGACGCTCCATGCGCGGCAGACCGCCCGGAGGTTCTTTGAGAAGCTCGGCTATGCAGCGGTTTCTGATGTGTTCATCGAAGTGACGATACCGCATGTCAAGATGGAAAAGATCCTTTTCGATCACGCGAGCTGACTTTGCAAAAATCATCAGGCAGCTATCTGTGTAGATGGTCAACAATTGAAGCTCCCTGCAGCAAACTGCAGGGACTCTTCGATCCTCAAGGAACTATCACTATTCTAATCGCTCGCTAATCCCGCAGCAAGCTAGGGGAATGCGCTCGCTCCTGGATTCAGTATTGAAGCATCCGTCGAAGGTCCTATCAATCGCGTAATTGCGATGATCGCACGGTCTTTTCTATCCCGGTACTGTCCAGCCCCTCCCCGATGACCACCAGCCGGCTGCTCACCACCTCCTTGTCAAAACGGACAACATCCACCTTGCCGTACGTGCTGTCGAACCGATAGGGCCCCTCCAGGGTGTTGACCAGCGCCTTTGCCCGGGCAACCGATCCGAAGCGTCCTCGTGCCAGTCCGTCAAAGAATGCAGTGAAGGAGGAGAGCGCTTTTTTGCTGCTGATCGGGAGCGATATCGTCTCGAAGGGGAAGTGACATGTGCCGGGATGGATATGACGGTGAAGGGGTGCTTCGGGCAGGGGAATGTTGATCACGGCATTGAGCGTTCGGAACAGTATGGCCCGCGGATTGATGGATGCGATCAGGCGTTCAGCGGCGGCGATCGCTGTGTCGTCCGCGAGGTCGGTCTTGTTCACCATGATGAGGTCGGAGTTTACGATCTGGTCCTGGAAGAAGCTCCCGTACATCCCCGACTCGTAAAGCTCCGTGAATTCCACGGCATCGACGATGCCGATGACCGACGCTGAGCCCATGCCCGCGCTCTCGAGCGCTTCGAGCACGCCGGACGGTGATGCCACGCCGGATGGCTCGATGAGCAGGTGCTCGGGCGAGAACTGCTTCACGATCCTCTGGACCGTGGTGATGAGGTCGAATTTGAGCGTGCAGCAGACACAGCCGCTCGGCAGTTCCACGGACTCGATCCCTCCTGCGGAAAAGATCTCGCCGTCGATGCCGGCCTTGCCGAAATCATTCACCAGCACCACGGTCTTCCCGGACCGGTCCTTTACCAAGTTCCTGATGAACGTCGTCTTTCCCGAACCCAGCAACCCGCACACTACCGTGGTCTTCATGGTCACCTATCCTGCAATGAAGATGCCATGATCTCGATCTATGGATATTCAGGAACACCCGCAGTATACGGTTGGGGCGGCTCATCTATAGTGGGAAATTCTTCCCCATGCAGTGGGGCATTTTTCTGCAACTTTGCGGATTGAGAACCTGCTAAATTGTGGCTTTATACGCGCACGAAGGGCCATTTGAGGATGAACAAACGTTTGAATCGTCCGTTCGATGAGTCATCTGTATGAAACTAACGACTTTTTCACCTCGGTGCGGGCACTGCCTGCAATCCCGCTGTTCCCTGACGGTTGCGTCATCGACCGATCATCCGACACCCGCATCTGGCATTGAGGTTGCAATCTATCAGCATGCCATGAAGAACATTCTGCAATACATCGAAATCGGCCGGAAGGAAGGGAGGATCGTCGCCGGAGGCGGGCCCGCCGGGGGAGACGGATTTTATGTCAAACCCACCCTCATCGGTGAGGAAGAACTGTCCTCCTACCGCCCTAACAGGAGCACCGGTGAAAGTAATTAGAATCGGATTTATGCTGTTGAGTGTACTTATAGCGAGATCGGAAGAGC
>JAAXXJ010000362.1 GCA_013334545.1 Nitrospirota bacterium
CTTCGGGACCGGTAATCGGGTCCCAGCCAGGGATGGGGGAAACCCATTCCTTGACACAAAGCGTCACCGCGAACGGGACATCGCGCGCATCCCGCCGCTGGAGCGGCCGAAGAGTCCCATTGTCCTGGCAGCGCCCGAGACCAGGGACCGGGCGCGGCAGCGCCCTCCCGAGCATGAGCAGGTGAAGCGGGAGTTCCCGGAGAAGCGTCATGAAACCCCGCCCCTGCAGCCCGGAATCCACCCTGGGCAGAAACGGGAGACGCCTCCGGCTGTCCAGCAGCGAGCCGGGCAACAGCCGCCTGAGCGGGTACGGACGAACCGCCCGGAGACGCTGAAGCAGGAACGGCGGCTGGTCAAGGAACAGGACGCCTCGGTGTTCCGGCAGCAGGCGCCCGCCAACCTTCCGGTGAAACGGTCGAACGAGCCGCGGGTCATCATCAGGACACCCCACAAACAGCCGACCGCGCAGAAGAACATGAAGGACCGCGGGGAATAACGCGGTGGCCGCTGAGGGCAGCAGTAGCGGACGATCCGAGAGCGCCGGGACCAGGCAGATGGGGGCAACAAAAAGGCCGGCAGAAACTTTATCCTGCCGGCTCTTTTCACTTGCCGATACGGAGGCGGTGCGTAACGGGGCCGCTCCTTCATCAGTTACCCAAAACGTCGACGAGAACGGAACGGGCCCCCCTTTTTTCCTGATCACTGCTTGAACTACTTCTTCTTGCTCTTCGGTTTCTTGACTTCCTTTTTCTGACCCTGCCGTGAAGCTGCCATCGATCATCACCCCTTTCGTTCGATCATTGCTTTTCTCGCGACGAACCATTCGACGGGACCGCTGCGTCCGCCGCGTCATTCTCCCTGTTTTACCTCTGTTGCTTCCGAAGGCTGTTCGGAAGCCGGGGCCTGGTCCTCAGCCGGCTTCTCGGCGTTCTTCCCCAGCTTGCGCTGCCTTTTTTCCTCGTTCTTCTTCTGTTTCGCGATCTCTCTCTGCCGCTTTTGAAAATTGAAGTTCGGTTTCCCCATCAGGCTGCTCCTTGTTGGACGGCAATTTTCGGACCGGGGTCTGCCAGACCCGGCGCGTAGGTAAATATGAATAACTGACGCATTATACAAGGATGCTGGCCTAATGTACATACCAATGATGGATAATCCCTTTTACCATAGGACCGGGACCGACCGGTTTCTTGGACCTACCTCGCCTGTGCCATATCTGGTATAATAGAATCAAATTTATGTGCGAGAAAAGGGAGGAAAGCCTTCATGTCCGATCAGACAAAGAGGGGAACCCCGGAGGGGTCCGCCAGAAAAAAACGTTTTGTCTTCGTCGTGGACAACAACCAGCAGGACGCCAGTTACGCCTCCGTCCTTCTCCAGAACCTGGGCTACACCTCGACGATGGCAAGGTCCGGCGAAGAGGCCCTGGAGCTCCTTACCGTTGCAACCGTATCGCTCGTCATCACGGAGCTGGTGCTCCCGGGCATGAACGGCATCGACCTGTACGAGCGCATCACGCGCAATCCGTCTATGCCCGCGGTCCCGGTCATAATCGTGACCAAGCTCGCGGACCTTGAGAGCGAGGACCGGTGCCGCCGGGTCGGTTGCGCGGGCTATCTGAACAAACCGGTGCAGCCCGAGGAGCTCTACCGCGCGGTCCAGCAGGCGTTGGAACCCACGCCGCGCCAGAACATCAGGATCACCACCTCTTTGAAGGCGTCGATCGACGGCCTCTCGACGGGTACTGAATTCGTCACGGTGCTCTCCGACGCGGGCCTATTCGTGAGAACCCTTGAGCCCCGGCCGAACGGCTCGAAGCACACCGTGACTTTTCTCCTTGACAAGCGGATCATCCGCGCCGATGCAGTCGTACTATACGCATACCGCTTTGACACCGACCCCCAGAAGGAGCCCGGCATGGGCATGAAGTTCCTGAACCTCTCGCCCATCGACAAGGATGTGATCCAGATCTACATCCGGGAGAATGTCAGCCCCGGCATCGCTCCCGACTTCAAGCGCTGACCTTCGTCAGGTTCCCGCCCTTCGTTGTTCAGCCGGTTACCGGATGCCGTCCGGAACGGCATCGTCATTACCTGAAGATCCACTTCGAACATCCGTTCTTCCGCGAGGTAACGCTCCTTGGAACAGACAAGCCGGACCCGGAAGAAAACGCCGCTCGCGCGCTGCAGGAACTAGGGGAGCGGCTGATGGAGCCGTCGAACGAGAATATCAAGTTCATCTATCTACCGGCGGTCCTGCACCAAGCGGTCCTGCTGGCAAAAGTCTCAAGAAAGCACGGCCCCGCGACCGGCAGATACGGTTCATAGGCGCGCTGATGCGGATGTGCGACCCGCTGCCGATTCAGGAAGCCCTTCAGCGCATCGAACAAGGGCTCCCCAAGCGCACGCCGGCGCGCGGGAAGCAAGGACTATAGCAGCAATTCCTGACGTGGACTCCGCAGAAGTTCACCCCACCTCCAGCTTCCGGCCCTGCAGCCGCTTATAGTAGAAGTTCTGGCCGTAGAGTACGCTCACCGGGTTGTGGCCCGTCACTCGGTCCTTCACCACGAGCGTCGTCACCGGTGCATCGGAATATTTCGAGAAGAGCATGTCGTGGCCCACGCAGAGGCCGACGATGATGTTCATGTCGGTCTTCGCTCCGTTCAAGAGCGTCGCCTGCGCCACGGGATTGCACGCGGGCTCGAAGGTCCCAGGCCGTATCTTCTCGCTGTCCCGAAGGCCGAGCTCCTGCTTGTCGATGCTGCCGGTCTTGCAGCAGACGCTGACCGGCGTAAATCCCTGTGCCGCCAGGATGAGGGAGAGCCTGTTCGTCTCGTCCAGCAGCCCGATGCATGTGGCGATCCCGATCTTTGCGTAGCCCATCAGCTTCGCGAAGGCGATCGTGTCCTCGACGCGCGTCCACCGCGCGTTGATCGCGTCGCTGCCGGGGATCGGCTGGTAGCACAGGCCCTCGACCTGCGCCGCGACCTTGGCCATCTTCGCGTCGCCGCTGTCGCCCCGGTAGAGGTCGAAGCACTCCCGGATCGCCGTCTCATGGTCCTGCGTCGGGCAGTACGCCGGCT
>JAAXXJ010000073.1 GCA_013334545.1 Nitrospirota bacterium
CGCCGGCGATACCTTTGCCGGAGGTTTCATGGGCTACCTGGCGAACACCATGAACTTCACCGAGGCGAGCATGCGGCAGGCAGTCATTTTCGGAAGCGTCATGGCGTCGCTGAACGTGGAATCCTTCAGCCTTGACAGGCTGCGCAGCCTGGACTATAAGGAGATCGAGGGACGCTACCGGGAATTCAAGAAGCTCACGCATTTCGAAGATATCTGACAGAACGCGTCACGGGTCCCGGGCCGAGGAGTTCGGGGGAACTGCGATTAATCCATAGGGGCTAACGATATTGTATGTTTACCATCAACACTAGTTTGACCGATCTGAAGGTCAAAGAGCGGAATATCTACAAGATGCTGTATTCGATGAACAGCCCCCAGGTGGCGACCCCGGAGCTGGGCGTTGAAGAAGCGCGGTGTTATATTCTGTT
Source organism: Nitrospirota bacterium (assembly GCA_013334545.1). GTDB lineage: Bacteria > Nitrospirota > UBA9217 > UBA9217 > UBA9217 > JAAXXJ01. Next base: position 429 of record JAAXXJ010000073.1, read on the forward strand.
CTTCAGCGAGGGGCAGAACCTGTCGGCCTACATCGGACTGTACCTTCCCGGCACCGACAGGAAGATCTTTTACGCGTATACGTCCAACCCGTTCCCGTTCGAAGCCGTGCCCGAAGTCGAAGTGGAAGCAACGGGCTTCGCCGAGGACATGGGGTTCCTGCTTGATGAGATCAGCGTAAGCGGCATGTCGCTCGATGACCGCAATCGCTGGATCGAGGAGCAGTACATCTTCGGCTATAAGAAGCCGGAGCTTGAAAACGCTGCCGTCGAGGTGAAAGAAGAGGAGAAGGTGGAGCCGGTCGCGGCCACACAAGAAGAGGCCCCCGCTGCTCCGCCGAAAACGGAACCTCAAGCGACCCCTGCCCCCGCAGAACCCGCTGCTGCACCACCGGCACCTGCTGCTGCGCCGATGCCTGCTTCGATCCCGTCATCCGCGCCGGAGACGCCTGCCGTTCCCGTGCTGAATGTGCCGCCGCCACAGCCGCAGCAACAGGGGCAGCCCGTGATGCCTCAATATCCGCCACAGCCCCTGCAACAACCGCAGCAACAGGGGCAGCCCGTGATGCCTCAATATCCGCCACAGCCCCTGCAACAACCGCAGCAATATCCCCTTCAGCAGGGTCAGCCCTACGGTCAGCCGCAGCAATATCCTCCTCAACATGATCAACAATACGGTCAGCCTCAGCAGCCCTATGGCCAGCCTCCACAGGCGTATCAGCAGTACCCGCCGCAGGCGGCTCAGCAAGGACAGCCGGTCCCGAGCCCGTACCTGCCGCCTCAGCCTGCTCAGCAGGCCCCTGTTCCGCCGGCAGCGCCGCCGCAGAGAAAGACCGCACCTGCAACGCCGCTGAAAGCGCCGGCTGTCAAAAAGAAGGACCAGAAGCCCGCTGCCCCGCTGCCCCGTTTGGAAGAACGCGAGGAAGAGGTGCCCGTCGAAACCGAAATGGCTCCCGCTCCCCGGCGTCCGTCCAGCTTATTTGAGGAGGCCCTCAGGGAAGGGGTAGTGAAGCCGCCAAGACCCAAAGCAGCAAAGGCGGTCCGCAGCGCAACGGGGGTCGTTGCGAGGGACAAAGAAGCACTTGCCCGACTGCTTGCGTCATTTTGAACCCAGGAAACGGGCTCGATCCCCTTTAGTGTGCTGCGGGATGAGCGAACGATCCGCATAACGACGACATCCTTAACGATCGAATATCCTCCCTGCTGCAGCGGGGAACATCAACGTCCTGTTCCAGCGCTTTTCCAGGAACGGCTCAAACGGTCAACGTGCAAGAGGATGAATCCGTAAACATCGAAGGGTCCCTGCGGTTCCGCAGCGGCGTACATCAAAGGAGCACATGCATGAGAAGACTGTTAGCAACTGTCCTTGTTCTGGCACTTGCCGGCTGCGCAACGACCGGCACGACGACGGACAAGACCAAGATGGCTGAAGGATACTATGGACGGGGGCTCTCGCACCTGCAGAGCAAGGATTACGAAAAGGCGCTGGTTGAGTTCCAGCGTTCGATCAATACCGATCCGAAGTACAAGATGTCCTACTATGCCACGGGCATGGTCTACGATTTGATGGGCAAGTACGGGGACGCTGAAAAGTACTATAGAGAAGCGCTCGATATCGATCCCGAGTTCTCCGACGGACATAATGCCCTGGGCACGGTCTATATGAAGCAGAAAAAGTGGAAGGAAGCCCTCAAATCGTTCCAGCGGGCATTGAACAACAAACTGTATGCAACGCCGAACATCACCTATGTTAATATGGGCGACGTCTATATGACCCTGGAGGATTATCCAAAGGCGGCCGAAGCATATCGTGAGGCAAAACGGTACGCGAGCCAGGACTACATCATTTACCGCCTTGGTATGGCCCTGATGAAGGCGGGCAGCACGAAGGAGGCCATCGGTGAGTTTCAGGAAGGGGTCACCCTGACCCCGAAGAATTCGGAAATGCGGCTGGCCCTCGCCCTTGCGCTCCTTAAAGAAGGCAATAAACGGTCTGCGCTCGTGGAATTCCGGAAGGTCGTCGAGCTTGATCCGCAGAGCGATAGCGCGAAGGTCGCCCGGGACTACATCGGAACGCTGGACCCCTCAGCTGCGAAAAAACAGAAAACATTGTAACTGAGAGGAAATGGAATGGGCACATTAGGACCCTATTTGCGAGCAGCGCGGGAAGCGCGGGGCCTGGACCTCCGGGACGCCGCACAGCAGACGCGCATCAGCATCGGCTACCTGAAGGCCATCGAGGATGAGGATTTTTCCAAGCTGCCCGGCGAGGTCTTCGTCAGGGGATTTTTGAAGAATTATGCGAGATTCCTCGGTCTTCCTGAAGAGGAGGTCATGAAACGGTACGGCGAGCTCAGCAAGCCCCGGTCCGCTCCTGTTTCAGCGCCGGCCCCCGATGTTCCCCCGGTGGAGCAGCAGCGGCGCGAGACTGCGGAGAAACATGCTGCCGGGATGGAGCCTGCGCAGCCAGGCCGCATGGGGGTGGAGCCCTTCCTGTGGGCAGGAGCTATCGTCATCGGACTGGTTGTCTTTATCCTCACCGCCATGCCCGCGAAGAGGCCTGGCCATGAAGAGGCCGGTTCTGCTGTCTCGAAGATCACGGCGACCGACCATGTCCAGAGCGCCTTGACCCCGACGGGAATCCCGGCAAAGTTGTATCTCAATATTGTCGCACTTGAGGATGTGTGGGTGCTTGTCAGGACCGATTCCAGCCCTCAAAAGAAAGCGACCCTGAAGAAAGGCGAGAGCGTGACCTGGAGCGCCGATGAACGATTTCTGCTGAGCTACGGCAGCGTGGGCGCGGCGAAACTTGAGCTGAACGGGAAAGAACTGGTGGTGAACGGACCGAAGGACGCCGTTGTGCGCGACCTGATCATCACCTCGGCAGGGGTCGCATTTCAAAAGGTCGAGTCTGAAAAACCGAAACCGCGGAAGCCGATGCCGGTGACCCAGGCGACGCCTACGGCCCAGCCGCAGCCCGCTCCGCAGATACCCGTGATGCCCGAACCGCAGGCCCCGTCGCCGCAAGCAGCTGAGCCTACACAGCAACAGGCGACTCCCGTGGCGCCGATCTTCCCGACCCCGCGGGACTGACCGTTCAGCTGCGGGACCGGTCCATGGCAACAACGGGCCTTTTGATATAATCTTGAATGGATCGTTCAATGAAAGGGGACCACATATGAAAAGAACGTTGTCGTTGATAGCGCTTACCATGACGCTTATTGCCACGCCGGCCGTGGCAAAAGAAGGGTTTTTTGTTGGGGCATACCTGATGCCCGCCGTTACGATACAGGGAGAAGAGGGGACTGGCTACGGATTTCGTGCTGGCCTGGGATTCAACAAATATCTCTCTGTACTAGGGCAGATCGAAAGATCTGAGCTCGATATGACCGGAGGGGGCAAAGTGAAGCTGAGCGGCGCGGTCGTTGATCTTCGGCTCAACTTGCCCCTTACCACTCTTGACAGCGCGAAGGTAATGTCCTTCGAACCTTACGTTCAATTCGGTTATGGGTTTAACTATGAGGCCAAGCCGGACGGTGGAAGCTCAAGCTCGGGGAATGGCCCTCGTTTAGGATTTGGGATCGAACAGTACCTGTTCCGCGAGCTTTCGGTCAATGTGGGGTGGACGAGGACCGAGATCTCCTTTGACCAGCCGATAAATGAAGATGTGGTGATCAGGACCATCGAGATTGGCCTGACCTATCACTTCCTGTAGTTTCATAGAACCCGTCTTCAGGCCGGTCCCGGGAAGGGGCCGGCTTTTTTTATTCACGGTCTGGAGGGAGGCCCCGGCTATGGGACGAACGAATAACCTGCTGATATCGACGGCGCTGACGGTCCTTCTCATGATCACGTTTGGCATTGACCCTGCCGAGGCGGACCAGGGATTGTTTATCGGTGTTGAGATGGTTTTCAACGATATTGGGGGAGAACTGAATGCAGGTAACGCGATCGCTTCAGGAAACGGCGGCGGCCTCACGGGAGGATATCGTTTCAATGATACATTCGCGTTAGAGGCATCCTATTGGGTGACGGACCATGCTCTATCCGGTGGTCGGTCCGTCGAGCTCACGTGCGCTGCCCTGAGCGTGAAAGCGTCATTACCGCTTGCAAACAGCCATGTTGAGCCCTATCTGCTGGTCGGAGCCGGAAAATACCAGTTTGACGCCACACGAGGCGAGGGATGGCACTACGGTGCAGGGGTTGACATCCATCTCTTCCCATCACTGGATCTTACTATTGGACTGGCCAAGCGGTCGATCGATTTCGGGACCGCTCCGGCGGTATCAGCAGCGGTCACAAGCATGGAAATCGGGTTAACCTACCGATTCATCTAGGAAACGAACCGTTGCATGAAAGGCAGGCGCCTTACGTCGCCGGTTCTTTTTTTGCCCGCAGACCGGCCATGTTCTTCACATGGCTTCCTTCCCAGTAGACACGGCCGCATCCCCTGCACTCGAAGAATGTCGTCACTGTTCTCAGCACATGTTCGGGAACCCTATCCCCTGCACTATCCCTGTCCAGCGGGGAAAGCTGCTGGTTGCAGATGGAACAGCGGGTCAGCAGTCCTGCCGCGAGCAGGGAGAACGCGTCGAGTACCTGCTGAACCTGGTCATCGACATGGTCGCTTTTGATCAGGACGCGGTTCCGGGCGAGGGGGCGGGCGGCAAGACCGGTGTCGCGGGTAAGGATGACTCGACCCTGCTCCAGGGCAAGGCGAAGGATCTCGTTGTCCGCGAGGGTGTGGTCGTACAGCACATCAAAGCCAAGAAGACGGAGTCGCTTCGCGAGGCTGCCCAGCATGGCATCGGCGATGAAGTTCATGATATTTACATGCAGTAGATAGTGGATGGTAGGTCGTAGACCTATCGGTCTCCTACCTGAACCTTTTCAGCCTCAATGAGTTCGTCACCACGCTGACCGAGCTGAAGGCCATGGCGGCCGAGGCGTACATCGGGTTCAGCAGACCGGCGGCGCCGAACAGGGGATACAGGGCCCCGGCAGCAACGGGAATGCCGATGACATTATAGAAGAACGCCCAGAAAAGGTTCATCCTGATGGTCCTCATGGTGCGGCGGGACAACCGCATTGCAGTCGCCACTACGCGAAGGTCGTCCTTGATGAGCGTCACATCAGACGCTTCGATAGCGACATCCGTGCCGGTGCCGATGGCGATGCCTACGTCCGCCTGGGTGAGGGCCGGTGCGTCATTGATGCCGTCCCCGACCATGGCGACAACGCGCCCCTCGGCCTGAAGCCTCTTCACCACGTCCATCTTGTCCTGGGGAAGCACCTCGGCGATCACCCGGGTGATGCCCATCTCTGCGGCGATCGCTTCTGCGGTTCTCCTGTTGTCGCCGGTCAGCATCACGACCTCGAGACCCAGCGCCTGGAGGCCGGCCACGGCCTCTTGCGAGTGCTCCTTCGGCGTGTCCGCAACGGCGATGATGCCCATGGCCCTTCCGTCGACTGCCACGAACATGGGCGTCTTGCCCTGCGAAGAGAGCCGAGCCGCTTCAGCGGAAAGGGGGCCGAGGTCCACCTTCCGGTCCGCCATCAGTTTTTCGTTCCCCAGCACGACCTCCCTGCCCGTGACCGATGCCTTGATGCCGTGGCCGGGAAGCGCCTCGAAATTATCGGACTGCTCGAGCGTGATGCCCTTGTCCAAAGCGCCCTGGACGATCGCCTCGCCAAGAGGATGCTCGGACCCTTTTTCCGCTGAACCGGCGAAGAACAGGACGTCCTGCTCGCTTGCGCTCTGGACAACGACATCGGTCACTTTTGGCTCGCCGCGCGTCAAGGTGCCGGTCTTGTCGAATACGACGGTGTTGATCTTCTGCGCGTGCTCGAGGCTTTCCGCGTTCTTGAACAGGATGCCCTGCTCAGCGCCCTTGCCGGTGCCGACCATGATTGCCGTGGGTGTGGCGAGTCCCATTGCACAGGGGCAGGCGATGATGAGCACCGCAATGAAGTTCACGAAGGCGAAGGTGAAGCGGGTCTCGGGTGAGCCGAGGAAGAACCAGATCATGAAGGTCACGAGCCCGATAGAGATGACCGTGGGCACAAAGATGCTCGAGATATAGTCTGCCAGCCGCTGGATGGGCGCCTTGGACCCCTGTGCTTCCTGTACCATGCGGATGATCTGGCTGAGCATGGTGTCCCTGCCTACCTTGGTGGCCTCGAAGGTGAAGGAGCCGGTCTTGTTTATGGTCGCGCCGATCACCAGGTCTCCCCTCTTCTTGTCGATCGGCAGACTCTCTCCGGTCAGCATGGATTCGTCGATCGTTGATGTGCCGCTCCGGATGACGCCGTCCACCGGGACCTTTTCGCCCGGCCTGACGATGATCAGGTCACCCGCCTCCACATCCTCGATGGGGATGTCCCGCTCGTTCCCGCCCCGAATGACCCGGGCAGTACGCGGCTGGAGTCCCATGAGCTTCTTGATGGCTTCGCCGGCGCGGCTTTTTGCGCGTGCTTCGAGGAACTTGCCGAAGAGGATGAGCGTGATGATGACCGCGGAGGTATCGTAGTATGCACCGCCGTGGGCAGCATCATGACCCAGCAGGTCGGGAAAGAAGGTCAGCGCCGAGCTGTAGCCGTAGGCCGCGCTCGTACCCACGACGACAAGGGTGTTCATGTTCGTGCTGCCGTGCTTGAGCGACGCCCAGGCGTTCTGGTAGAAATGCCTGCCAGCCCAGAACTGGACCGGAGTGGTGAGCAGGAACAGGATGAACCACATGGTCCGGCGGGGGAGAAATGACAGGCCGGGGATCATGTCCTGCATGCTGCCGATCATGACCAGCGCAGACAGGGCCGCACTCGCGATCAGCTTGGTCTTGAGCTCCCTGAGCTCACGCTCCCGAGCTTCCTTTTCGATGTCCAGGGCTGAGCGGCCCTCGACGTGTTCGGGTAGCCTGAACCCTTCGCGTTCGATCGCACGGCGGATGTCGCGCAGACCGATCTGGCCGGGGACATATTCCACGTCCGCGGTCCCTGCCGTGGGGTTCACTGTGGCCCTGAGCACGCCGTCGATGGCGCCTGCGATACGTTCAAGCTCCGGTGAACGCGATACGTCGAGATCGATGACGGGGATGGTGACCGTCTCCGTGACCGCCTGGTAGCCGGACTCGTGAATGCTGGATACGAACTTCTCGAGGCCGATGACAGAAGGGTCGTACTCGATGACCGCCTTCTCGTTCGCGTAGTTGACGTTCGTGCTCTGAACGCCCACGAGCTTCGAGATGTCCTTCTGGATCGCAGCTGCGCAGTTGACGCAGGTCATGCCTTTGACGGGGATGACCGCTTTCTTTGTTTCCATGAAGGTATATTACCATAAAGTGCGTTTGGGGCAAAGGAGGGATGAGGGCGGAGAGTCTGTGATAAAACAGCATTTGATCAATTATGTGCTTGATACAGGGTCGCTCCAGGGACGTACGGGTAGGGATAAGGACTGAACGGGCTCCTTGTGCGAAATCCGGGCAAAACCCAGGCAGACGCACGATTCTGGGAAGGCGGGGGGTATTACTTCCGCTTATAGAACGGCAGTGAAACGATCTTCGCCGCGATCTCCTGGTCCTTCACTTCGATCTCGATCTCCTGGCCGGGCTGGGCATAGCGGACGGACACGTAGCCGAGGCCGATGTCCCTGCGGCGATGAGGGGAGTGTGCCGAGCTGGTAGCAATGCCGATCTCCCGGCTTTCGGAGAATATGGTGGCGCCAGGCTTGGGTAGGCCTTTATCAAGCAGTTCATAGCCGACGATGGTCTCTTTGGCGCCCTCGGTCTTGCGCTTCACGATGGCGTCCCTGCCGAGGAAATCAACATTCAGGTCAACGATCGACATGAGCCCGGCCTCGACAGGCGACCGCGTTTCGTCAATATCGTTCCCGTACATCACGTAGCCAGCTTCGAGCCTGAGCATGTCACGGCAGGTCATGCCGCAGGGGAGGAGCCCGAAGCCTTTTCCAGCATCAAGGAAGGCGTTCCAAAGGGCAGCTGCCTGGTCCGCGGACAGGAAAAGCTCGTAGCCCCGCTCTCCGGTGAGCCCGGTCCGGGAAACGATCACGGAAGCACCTGCAAGCGTCAGCGTCCGTGCCTGCTTTTGCTTGATCTTCTTGAAATGGGTGCCCGCGACCGCCTCAAGGACCGCATCGGCCCTGGGGCCCTGCAGTGCGAACTGCGCGAGGGCTCCCGAGAGGCCGGCCACGTGCGTGTCTTTGCCCGCATGCTTCCGGAACAGCTCCAGGACCTTGTCCGTTGAGATGGCGTTCGTGGTAATAAGGAACCGCTTTCCCGGCTGGGTCGGCGGAAGCTTGAAGGCGAGCACATTGTCCAGGATGAACCCGGACTTGTTGCAGAGGAGCCCGTACTTGGCAGCGCCTTCCGTCAAGGTTGCAAGGTTCCGGGTGAAGAACTGCTGGAGGCTCGCTTCCGCGCCCCTGCCCGCAAGCTCGATTTTGCCGAGGAAGCTCACATCGAACAGGCCTGCAGCGGCGCGGACAGCGTGGTGCTCGTCAGCAGGGTCCCCGAACTGGGCAGGCAGCATCCAGCCCTGGAACTCGGTCATCTTCGCGGCACGCTGGCTATGGAGGGAGTGCAGCGGGGTCAGTTTCATCGATCTCTCCGATCATCGAACGGGTAACGTCAACCGGCTCAGGAACAGGGGCTCATTCCTTGATTCTGAAGCGCTCCGGATCCCGCTTCGGGTCGGAGAGATGATGGAGGTCCTGGGGCTTGAACGCGCCCTTCTCGGTGATGATCGCCGTGATGTACCGGGCGGGGGTGATGTCGAACGCCGGGTTCAGCACGTTCACGCCGTCCGGCGCGATCTGGGTCTTGCCGAGCACGTGGGTCACCTCGCGCGGGTCCCGCTCCTCGATGGGGATGTCGAAGCCGGTCGCCGTATCGTAATCGATGGTCGAGAAGGGGGCCGCGACATAGAAGGGGATCCCGTGCTCCTTGCACAGCACCGCCAGGGGATAGGTGCCGATCTTGTTGGCCACGTCGCCGTTCCGTGCAATGCGGTCGGCGCCGACGATGGCAACGTCGACCATGTCGTGGTACAGGAGGTGCCCGGCCATGTTGTCGGTCACGAGCGTGCAGGGGATCTTCTCCTCCATGAGCTCCCACGCCGTGAGGCGCGCTCCCTGGAGCACGGGGCGGGTCTCATCGACGTAGACGTGGATCTTCTTGCCCTCCTCGACCGCCGCGCGCATCACGCCCTCGGCCGTTCCGTAGCCTGCCGTGGCGATGGATCCGGCGTTGCAGTGGGTGATGATGTTGTCCTCGTCGGCAATGAAGGCTGCGCCGAAGGCCCCGATGCGTTTGTTCGCGGCGATGTCCTCATCGAGCATCTTCTGCGATTCCTTCACGAGCAGGTCACGGATGGCATCGAGCGGAAGCTCCTTGTTCTTCTGGACGAACGATTTGATCCGCTCGATGGCCCAGAAGAGGTTCACGGCTGTTGGCCTCGTGGCGGCCATTTCGCCGCAGATTGCCTCGAACTTGGGCCAGAAGTCATCGAAGCCGGATCCCTCGACCTGCTTCGCGCCGAGGGCCAGGCCCATGGCGGCCGAGACGCCGATGGCCGGAGCGCCTCGCACCCAGAGCTCTTTGATGCCGCGGGCGACGGTCTGGTAGTCCCTGCATTCCTGGTAAACCGTTTCGAAGGGGAGCTTTGTCTGGTCGAGCATCATGACGATGCCGTTCTTCCACTCTACCGTGGGGATCATGAAGGGTCTCCTTTTAGGGGTATGAACCAGTTCCGATGTACTACTATAAAGGATGCAGGCGTGGTTGTCAAAAAAAATCGGGGAAAACGCCGATAAAAAGGCGCCGGGGGTTCAGGGACAGTGCTGGACGGCCAGCGTCCCTGAACGGCCGTCCACGATACCGTCCGCCAGGTCGCATATGGGCAGGGATGAGGGGTCCTGCAGGAGATCCAGGACGACGTCGCGCAGCAGTACGGAGCGGACACCGCGGGTCTTCGCCTGCTCAAGGAAACGGCGGAACAGGGAGAGGTGAATCATGCCTTCGAGCTCGGCATGGATGGTCAGCACGTTCGGTATGCCGGGTTTGAGCAGGGAAAGGTAGTGATCAACGAGACGCTCCTCGGGATACTCGGGTCTGCCCAGGAGCTCGTCCAGGGTCGGCAGGGTGGTCGGGACCTGCAGGGTCTTGAAGGTCCGGCCGCCGCATTGCGGAAAGAACGGGTGGGTCCCCCGTGCATCGCTGGCGTAGAGCAGGCCCGCCTCATCATATGCGCCGAGGCTCAGCGCGTTTGCCTTCCAGCCTGCTGCGCCTGCTGTCCGGGCCGGCTCGCTGAAGATGCGCTCGAACTCCTTCCGGGCCTTCCCGAACTCCTCCCGAACTTCGCTCTCGCTCATGTTCACGAGCCCGTCCTGCCAGCGTATGTGGTCGTAGCAATGGATGCCCGGTTCGTGGCCCCTGTCCCGGACCTGCCGCATGACGGCCTCGTTCCGTCTGCCTATGTGCGGCCCGGGGAGCAGCACGCCATTCAGGAGGGTGCGGATGCCGTAGACACTGACCACGCTGGTCCGCGAGACCTTGGCGAAGAACCCGGGACGGAAGATGCGCTTGATGGCCCTGCCCGTGTTGTCCGGGCCGAGGGAGAACAGGAAGGTCGCTTTGACGCCGAAATCGTCGAAGAGCGACAGGAGGTTCGGCACGCCGATGCGCGTGCCGCGGTCGGTGTCGATGTCGATCTTGATGGAGAGGATAATGTCAGGCATAGAATGAGTAATTCCCGGCGGTAAGTCGCGGCCCGAGCAGCGGGGCTGTTGATCTTAACTGCCTGGTTCTCCCCGGAGCGTAGCGGAGGGGTTAGGCAGTCCCGCGAGTTACCGCCGGGATTCTCCCCTCCGCGGAGCGGAGGGGAGAACGCCGCAGTGAGAGCATATCAGGAGCATATCAGGGTCAGAGCATATCAGGGTCAAGAGCATATCAGGGTCAGGTCCTGCAGTATGACATTCATCGCTCCCCTTCAAAATCTTTCTGATCGATGAATCATGGAGACTCAGATGCGCAGCGATCTGTCGCAGTGTATAGCCGTACTGCTCAACCGCCTTCTTTACCGCAGCGCGTCTTTTGCTGATATTCGCCTGTGCCTCTCCGCTCAGTAGCTTCTCCAAGGCAGGACGGTGAGAGTCTTTAGGAAGCATCGAGGGTCAAGTCTTTTTACGTGCATTCACTTCTCAATCGCATAAAGAACGACTTGCCCTCAATGCTACGCGCCATGACTGCCTCGCTTCACGCGGCATCCG
>JAAXXJ010000363.1 GCA_013334545.1 Nitrospirota bacterium
ACACTTCAGTCTCGCGCCAAGCACTCTTTTCGTCAAGCAGATCGAAAACTCGCACTTTATTGGGTGCAAGCAAGAGTTGTCAGAATTGAGCGGCCTTGCGCAGATAGGTGCGATGAGGCGGGGGCCTTCCACGCGTCAGGAAGACCCATTTACACTATGCCCGCTCGATCCGCTCCTACGGCGCGTATGCGCGGGCACAGCGCGTTCGAACCCTCATCTATCGTTCGACGATGATCCTGGCAAACGACATCCTTCGAGTAATTGGCGCGCCTGAAGGGATTCGAACCCCTGACCCACAGCTTAGAAGGCTGTTGCTCTATCCACCTGAGCTACAGGCGCGGATCAGCTCGTAGCTCCCGGCTCATAGCTCCCTGCCCTGCGAGCCATCGGCTATCAGCCTTGAGCTGCTTAATGGTCGGGGCGAGAGGATTTGAACCTCCGACTTTCTGCTCCCAAAGCAGACGCGCTACCGGGCTGCGCCACGCCCCGCGTAACAACGCGGACATCATACCCCTTACGGCAGAACATATAATACTCATCATCCCCGGCCTTGTCAAGCGCAAAGGGCTAGAATACATGCCCTTTTTGACCTTACCACCCGCAAGCCCGCGCCCTTTTCCCTTGAAACCTCAGTGGTTTTATACTATTATTTTCATCATGGAAGAGCGTATCGGCTCCGTGCTCAGGTTTTTTGAAAAGAACTCCATCGCGGCCTTAAAGCTGGATTTCGGCGACCTCGCGATCGGAGACACGGTCCACATCAAGGGCCCGAGCACCGACATCACCCAGATGGTGGATTACATGGAGTTCGACCACAAACCCGTGGAAAAGGCAAGCCGCGGCCAGTTCACCGGCATCAAGCTCTCCCAGCCCGCCAAGCCCTTCGACCTCGTCTACAAGATAAAAGGGTGATCCCGCGATGTTCTTCTATAGCATAAAGCGCGCCCTCCTCATGGTCCCCATCCTGCTGGGCATCACGCTGCTCTCGTTCTCGGTCATGCACATGGCCCCGGGGGGGCCGGCCGAGGCGCAGATGGAGTTCTCTGCCAAGGCGTCGGCCGAGGCGCGGGAACGCCTCCGGAAGCTCTATGGAGCGGACCAGCCGGTGCACAAACAGTACCTCACATGGCTCAAGAAATTCGTCACCCTGGACTTCGGCGAAGCCTTCGCCGATGGCCGCAAGGTGAAGGATAAGATCCTCGAACGGCTCCCCATAACACTCACGATCAACCTCCTGTCGCTGTTCGTGGTACTCCTCATTGCCATCCCCATCGGCATCATGTCCGCCACGCACCAATACTCGATCCTTGACCGGGCCACGACCATGTTCGTGTTCGTGGGATACTCCATGCCGCACTTCTGGATGGCCCTGCTGCTCATCTATCTTTTCGGCGTTCAATGGGGCGTCCTGCCCATATCCGGAAAGGAGAGCCTGGACACGACCGGTTTTACGACGCTCCAGTGGCTGATGGACCGCGCAGAACACCTGGTCCTGCCGGTCTTTGTGTCCGCCATTGGCGGCCTCGCGGGCTTCTCGCGGTACATGCGGAACAATATGCTCGAGGTGATGCGGCAGGACTACATCAGGACCGCGCGCGCCAAAGGCCTTCCCGAGAACACGGTCATCTACAAGCATGCGCTGCGGAACGCACTGATGCCGGTCATCACCATCCTCGGTCTCTCCCTGCCCGGCATCATCGGTGGCAGCGTCATCATGGAGACCGTCTTCGGCATCGACGGCATGGGCCGGCTCATGTTCCAGGCCGTCTTCTCACGCGACTACAACGTCGCCATGGGCATTCTGGTGCCCGCGGCAGTGCTGACCATGCTCGGGAACTTTATGGCAGACATCGGCTATGCGCTGGCCGATCCGAGAGTGAGGCTTCGTTAATGCGGATTGCGGATTGTGGATTGAACCTATAGAGGCCCCAAAGCGTATCGAATTCAACAGAAAACACTTGAACCGCCAAGGCGCGAAGGACGCCAAAGTGAAGCTAGGCAAGATGTTTAATATTAAGGATTTCCTTCGCGCTCTTTGCGCCTTCGCGGTGAATGCATATATCTCTTTGTCTCTGGTCCTGAGAAACTATGGTCAATAACATTACAATCACAACCCGGCAGGCCTATCAAGAAGTACGGCGAAACTGGCTCGCCTTTGGCGGCGGGCTGCTCGTTCTCAGCGTGTTCGTGGTCGCCATCTTTGCCCCCTGGATCGCGCCTTACGACCCATCGAAGATCGACATCAAGAACATCCTCGTCGGCCCCAGCAGCCAGCACTTTTTCGGCACCGATGACCTGGGCAGGGACGTGCTGTCGCGCATGATCTATGGCGCCCGCGTGTCGCTTGAGGTGGGCTTCGTGGCCATCGGCATCGCGACCCTCATCGGCATCCTGCTCGGCGCGGTATCGGGGTACTACGGAGGCACCATCGACAGCGCCGTCATGCGGGCAGTTGACATCATGCTGAGCATCCCCACGATCTTCCTCGTCCTCGCGGTCATCGCCATCCTGGAGCCCAGCATCATCAACATCATGGTCGTCATCGGGCTCACGAGCTGGATGGAACCGGCCAGGCTCGTGCGCGCCGAGTTCATCTCCATCAAGGAACGGGAGTTCGTGACCGCGGCGCGCGCCCTCGGTGCATCCGACGGCCGCATCATCTTCAAGCACATCCTGCCGAACGGTCTCTCCCCCATCCTCGTCTCGGCCACTATGGGCATCGGCGGTGCGGTCCTCGTGGAGTCAGGGCTCAGCTTCCTGGGTCTCGGCGTCCAGCCTCCCACGCCATCCTGGGGCAGCCTGCTCTCGTCCGGCAAGGACAACATCGAGATCGCCTGGTGGCTCTCCGCCTTCCCCGGCCTCGCCATCCTCATCACGGTACTGGGATACAACCTTCTCGGCGAAGGCATCCGGGACGCGCTCGACCCCAGACAAAGAGAGTAAAGGATACTTCCTGTAGTTTGCACCTGTGATATGATGAACCTGAGTATAGGTTTCGTCTTGTTATTTACGCCCGCTACTTTTTGTTAGTTCAT
>JAAXXJ010000074.1 GCA_013334545.1 Nitrospirota bacterium
TCCGAGGATGCATAGACATCTCTTTGAGGAGGCATACATGCCGAAATATCCGGGACAATACACCAGCATCATGAAGCGGTACGAAGGGGTCATGAAAGCGCTCGAAAAGCTCGGAAAGGCCACCAAATCGGCTGGGCCGCTGAACAAGAAGACCTCGGAGCTTGTCCAGCTGGCCGCGGCCGCCGCGATCCGCGCCGAAGGGTCCGTGCATTCCCACGCGCGCAGGGCGCTCGAAGCGGGAGCCAAGCCGGCAGAGGTCCAGCATGCGATTATCGTGCTCACCAGCACTGTCGGCTTCCCCACGGTCTCGGCAGCGCTGTCCTGGGTGGATGATGTCATAGCCCGGCAGACCCGGACATAGGCCGGTCGGATACTTGTCGGGTATTGCATTCTACAGCCGTTTCGGGTACTGTGCTCACCGTTCCCATGACGATCGACTGCTATCTGTCCGAGCATTGCGGCTCATATTACCAGCTCCGGGAAAACATCGGCCGCACCCTGCAGGAGCTGGGGATTGACGCCGAGGCGGCCTTTCACACGGTCTCCTATGACGAGGCGGTAAACCTCGGGATCTCCGGATCCCCTACCATCCGGGTCGACGGGATGGACCTGTTCGAAAAAGGGGGCTCACCGGGCATCACCTGAAGGGCCTATCCCGATGAGTCCGGGCGGCTCATGAACGTACCATCGGTTGCGTCCCTGAAGGACCGATTACGAAAGAACCTGTGTTAACGAACGATGGCTGAAACACCCCCTAGAAAGATAACTATCCGGTGCGGAAATTGCCTGACCTTGAACCGAGTGCCGCCGGACAGGATCGGGAGCGGTCCGCGCTGCGGCAACTGCAAGAACATCATTGAAGTTCCGCGCGAGCCGGTCCAGGGAAAGGCCGCGAGCTTTGACCGCGACGTTTCATACTGGCCCGAGACGCTGCTCGTCATGTTCTGGTCCTCCTGGTGCCTGTACTGTAAGATATACGATCCTTATGTCACAGATCTCGCGAGAGAAAATGCCTGCCAACTGAAGGTCCTGAAGGTGGACATCGAGGCAGAGGCCTACCTGGCGCAGCGCCTGCAGGTCACCAAGACGCCGACGTTCCTGGTGTATAAGAACGGCGTATTCGCTGTCCGCATGGACGGCGCACCCAAGGAAAAAGGCGAGTTCGTGACCTGGATTGATAATCTTCTGAAATATACGAGCTATTGAGACGCCTCGGCAGTTCCGGTCCTCGAGGTCCCCTTCAACCACTATCACTATGGCGAACGACACCGCACTGCTCCGCTGCAGGTCCTGCAAAGCACTCAACCGGGTTCCCGTCAAGAAGCTCACCCAGAACCCGCTCTGCGGGAAATGCAAGGCTTTGCTCGACTTCCCCTTCCAAGCGGTGGCTGCAACGGCCGCGTCCTTCGACCAGGAACTCGCCTCGTGGCTCGAGACCGTGCTCGTCGTGTTCTGGGCGAAGGGGAACGACCTCTGGAAGAAGATCGAGCCTGCCGTGGCCGACATCGCCTTCGCCCAGGCAGGCAGGCTGAAAGTGATCAAGGTGGACCTCGACGCCGAACCCGGCCTCGCCTTGCTCTTCTCCGTTCAGACCGCCCCCACCTTCCTCACCTTCCGGGACAGCAAGCAGCTCGGCCGCTTGGACGGCGCGCCTCGGGAAGCGTCCGAACTGGCCCAATGGGTCCAGTCATCGATGTCATAGCACGGCCATAGTCAGGATCGATCATTGAGCTCGGAATAAAAAAGCGCCTCTTTTTTGAGAGGCGCTTTTCGTTGTTACTATAATAAAAACCATGCCCGATAGGGTCTATGCCCAGCGGGATCTGCGGTCGCCCTGGGGCTTGCGGTAGTCTCCAGCCCAGCCGCCCTGCGACTTGGCGTCGCGCTTCCGGTCGCCTGCATATGCTCCGGGGGAATGGGGCTTCCTGCCTGTTGGAGTGCCGTAGGTATCGCGTGAAGTGGTGCGCTGTCCGTAGCGGTTGGCTCCTGACGCAGAAGGCCTCCCCCTGTATGCTGACGTTCCCGGACGGTCCGAGCGGCTGTTCGAGGAACGGAGCGGCCGGGCCGGCTCCAGTCCCGCGATCACCTGCTGGGGAAGGGACTGTCCGATGTACCGTTCGATCCGGGTCAGCTGGTCCAGCTCCCGGAAGGAAACGAAGGAGATGGCGATGCCTGTTGCGCCTGCGCGGCCCGTGCGGCCGATGCGATGGACATAGTCCTCGGCGTTCTTCGGAAGGTCGTAATTGATCACATGCGTGATGCCCGGTACGTCGAGCCCCCGCGCTGCCACGTCTGTGGCCACGAGCAGGCGGACCTTGCCGCGGCGCATGTTCATGATGGTGCGGTTGCGCGCGCCCTGGTTCATGTCGCCGTGCAGGGCCTCGGCCGCGTGGCCCTGGGCATGGAGCTCCCGGGCCAGCTGGTCGGCGTTCCGCTTGGTGGACGAGAAGATGATGGCCCTCGTCATGCCGCTGTCGGCGATGAGGTGGTTCAGCATCCGGGTCTTGTGCTGCATGTCATCTGCCGCATGGAGGCGCTGCTCGATCGCCTCGAGGGTGGCCTTCTTGCCGGCCACGGCGATGCGGACCGGGTCCTTCATCAGTCGCTGGGCCAGCCGCGCCATGGTGTTGTCCCATGTCGCGGTGAAGAGCAGCGTCTGCCGGCCCTCGGGCGTCGCTCTGGTGATGGTCTCAACGGCCTCGCTGAAGCCCATGTCGAGCATGCGGTCGGCCTCGTCGAGGACCAACAGCTCGACGCGAGAGAAGTCGATACGTCCGCTCTCGAGGTGGTCAATGAGCCGCCCCGGCGTGGCGATGATGATGTCCACGGGCTGCGACAGGAGCCGCTGCTGCTCGAAGTAGGGCATACCGCCCACGATGGCACCATGGCGCAGGCGCATGAACCTGCCGTACGTGCGGACCGCCTCGGTAACCTGGTTGGCCAGTTCCCGGGTCGGCGTGAGGATCAGGACGCGCGGCCCCTTCCCCCGGGCCGTGGACGGCTTCTGCAGTCGTTCGAGCGCCGGAATGACGAAGGCCGCGGTCTTGCCCGTGCCCGTCTGGGCCGAGGCGATAAGGTCCTTCCCGGCCATGGCCGGGGGGATCGCCTGCTCCTGGATCGGCGTGGGCGCTGCATAGCCGCACAGGTTGATCGCTTTGATGATCGGTGATGCGAGGTTCAATGAATCAAAAGACATACTGCTCCTTTATGGTCTGGACCGGGGACCAGAGAGGTCCGCGTCAGACCCGGTTGGGGGTTTGCGTGCGCGCCGCAGGGACACACCGTGGCCCTATGATGCGAGGACGGCGACAGCACAGATATGACCGGCATAACAACATCGTTCGCCAACCATACGTGCCAACCTGTTTCAGTCTGGGAGAAAACGGAAAGGAAGAAGGGGGTTAGTGATCGATGAATGGGGACTATCAGGAAGCGTGAGAACCGGGAAACGTCTGTGTTTATTCCTGCCCCGTTATTTTTCAGTCCCGGGCATTATACGGGTTTCACACCAAATAGCAAGCATTATTTCAATTATTTATGCGGTCTTTCCGGGGAGAAGCCGGCATGAGGTGATTTCCCTGTTCAATAGCGCCGCCAAGGCATCGAAATCCTGAAAAAGGCATTTTGACACGAATAAACATGGATCTTTCACAATCTTGGATCCAGGAGCCGCACCTCGTCCGGCCTTTCTGTTGACAGATTTCTCCTTAGCTCTTCACTTTCCGTAAAAATTGTACTATAGTTATGGTCACTGGACCGGCAGCCTCCCCTCATCCCGCGGCATGGCAGGTGCAAGAGTAGGTCTCCGGAGGAACGGTTCGATCAGGGAGACCATGTCGAATTCATCATACCGCTTTGCCGCCCCGTTTGGCGTCATCATGCTGCTGATGCTGCTGTCGCCCCCTGCGGGTGATGCCCTGACGCTCCAGGAAGGGCTCAAGATCGTCACCGAGAACGGCCGGGACGTGACCATCGCGCGCTCCGACGAGGAGGTTGCCAGGGGCGCCGTATCCCTCGCCCGTTCACCCTGGTTGCCCAAGCTCGACCTCTACGGCAGGGAGACCTGGCTTCGCTACCAGCCCTTTGCCATATTCGGCCCCAATCGGGTCCCCACCTCCCAGGACCAGTTCACGACCTACGGTTTCCAGGCCACCCAGCTGCTGTATGACTTCGGCAAGACCTCGTCGTCCGTCAGTTCCGCACAGTATGGCCTGAAGGCCCGCGAAGCTGGGACCTACCGTACTCGGAACCGGGCCGCCCTCGAGTTCATTTCCGCCTACTTCGACCTCCTCGAGGCCGAGGAACTGCTGAAGGTCGCCCAAGAGGAGGTCACTCGCTATGAGGCCCATCGCAAGGACGCGGAAGCGCGCCTCAAAGCGGGCGTGGTCACCCGAAACGAGGTGCTCCAGACAAATGTCATGCTCGCCGACTCGAAGCAGCGCCTGCTGACCGCCGAGAACAACCGGTCGCTCCGCGTGTCGAAGCTCAACAGCACGCTGATGCGGCCGCTGAACGATCCGGTGAGGCCAGCGGAGATCGTCGGGACGCCTGTCGAGGCTGTATCTCTGGAGCGAGCCTGGACCGAGGCCGAGCAGGCGAATCCTGACCTCAGAGACCTCGACGCCCGGGTGAGGGCAAAGGAGGAAAGCGTCAGCGCCGTGCGGGCGGAATACCTGCCAGCCGTCTATGTCTCGGGCGGCTACGAATACAACGAGAACCAGTACCTGGTCCACCAGGACAACTGGGCCTTCATCGCCGGCGTGAATATCAACCTGTCCTCGGGCGGGGCGACATCGTCGAGGGTCAGCATGACGAAGGGGGAGCTCCTGTCCCTGCGGATCAGCCGGGATAAGCTCCTCGACACTGTCCGCCTGGACGTACAGTCCTCCTGGCTCGATCTCCAGAGCTCGACCCTGAAGGTCGAGGTCGCCACGGCTGCCGTGGCCCAGGCAGAAGAGAACCTCCGGCTCCAGCGGCTCCGCTACAAGGAGGGCGTCGGCACCTCCACCGACGTCCTGGACGCGGTGACGCTCATGACCACGGCCGAGACCAACGCCTGGAAGGCCAACTTCGGCGTCCGGCGCGCCGAGGCCGCGCTCCTGTACACCATGGGCAGGGACCTGGCCGGCGCATACAACGGCAAATGACCGATCGCCCGGGAAATAGCATTGGGACAGATCCGCCGTTATCCGGTGCTTATCCGATCTGATCAGTGCCCAATGCCGTTCTTGAGATCAAGGAGCTTTCAGCATGGCAGAGCAGCAACCACAGCCGCAGAACAGCGGGCAGAACAGGAAGAAGGCCTTCATGATCGTTGCCGCCGTGGTGGCGATCGGCCTGACGGCCGGTTACTTCTACAACAATTATCGAACAACCCATGTCTCGACCGATGACGCCTTCGTCGATGGGAACATTCATACCATCGCGGCGCGCGTCAGCGGCAACGTCAGGACCGTCGCGGTCGTGGACAACCAGCGGGTAAAACAAGGCGATGTCCTGGTCGAGCTGGACCCAGCGGATTACCGGTCAAAGGCGGAGGCCGCCCGGGCGACCCTGGAGCTCCAGAAGGCCACCTTGCGCCTCGCCGAGAGCGAGCTGAAGCGCGCCAAGGCCCTCTATGAGCAGGATGTGAGCTCGGCGGAGCGGTATGACAAGGCGGTCTCGACCGCTGAGATATCCCGGGCACAGGTAAAGCTCGCCGAGGAGCTGCTCCGGCAGGCAGAGCTGAACCTGAGCTATACCCGGATCATGTCGCCGTCGGACGGCTTCATCACGAAGAAGTCCGTCCAGACGGGCAACCAGGTGAAGGACGGCCAGCCGCTGATGGCGGTCGTGGAACTGAACAACCTCTATGTCGTGGCCAACTACAAGGAGACCGAGATGGAGAACATCCGGCCTGGCATGGATGTGAGGATCACGGTGGATGCTTATCCCGGCGTGACCTTCAAGGGCCAGGTGGACAGCATCATGGCAGGGACCGGCGTGAGTTTCTCCCTCTTCCCGGCCGAGAACGCCACGGGCAACTATGTGAAGGTCGTACAGCGCATCCCGGTCAAGATCGTGCTTGCGCCGGGCGAGGACAAGGACCATATCCTGCGCATCGGAATGTCCGTAATCCCGACGGTGCTCGTAAAATAAGAAAAGATAACTACCCGTTCTTTCGTTTTTTTATTGCGTGCTGACCATCACCTTACGAAAAACAAAGCATTCACCCTATGTTACGCTGATTTGTTTATGATGAATCAAAGCGTTAGCTGTGTGCATCATAGTTCAAGCATATTATTTCTGCGTTGAATCCAGGACCGAGCGCAGTCCCCGCCGCTTGCTGCGGGTTAGCGAGCGATTAGGATGCATATATACCCTAAGGATCGAAGCTCCCAGTCGCTTGCTGTAGGGAGCTTCAATGCACCAGCCTTTCTCTTAAATCTAGGAGCAAGCGCATTCCCCGCAGATCGCTCGGGAATTCAACTCATTTTTTTGACATTATCCTCTCCAATGAAAGAACTGCGATGAAACCAGGACCGAGCCGCGGCCTCATCGCCTTCACGGTGATGCTGCCGACGCTGATCGAGATCATCGACACCTCGATCGTCAACGTATCGCTCGACCACATCCGGGGGGCGCTCTCGGCGGGCTACGACGAGGCCACGTGGACCATCACCGCCTACCTTGTCTCGAACGCCATCGTCATTCCTATGGCGGGGTGGCTCGCCAAGCTCATCGGCCGGAAGAACTACCAGATCGCCTCCATCGCCCTCTTCACCGTCAGCTCCTTCATGTGCGGCTCCTCCTGGAGCCTGAACAGCCTCGTGTTCTTCCGCATCCTCCAGGGCATCGGCGGCGGCGGCCTCGTGCCCATTAGCCAGTCGATCCTGCTCGAGTCCTTCCCGCGGGAGAAGCACGGCCAGGCCATGGCCATCTTCGGCCTGGGTGCCATGCTGGGCCCCATCGTCGGCCCGCTCCTGGGCGGATGGATCACCGACACCTTTTCCTGGCGCTGGATCTTCTACATCAATATCCCCATCGGCATCCTGTCGATCGTCATGAACGTCCTCGTGATCGAGGACCCGCCCTATATGCAGCGTCAGAAGATGAAGGTCGACTACTGGGGCCTGCTCTTCCTGGCGATCGGCCTGGGGTCGCTCCAGTTCGTCCTGGACAAGGGGGAAGGTGACGACTGGTTCTCGTCGCACCTCATCATCGGCTTTTCCATCGTTTCCGTGGTGGCGCTCACCCTTCTCGCGATCAACGAGTATTACTCCGAGCACCCTATCGTCAACCTGAAACTGTTGAAGGACCGCACCTTCACGACCGGCGCCACGGTCATGTTCTTCGTTTTCCTGAATCTCTTCGGCAGCATCGTGCTGCTGCCGGTCTACCTCCAGATGATGATGGGCTATACTTCGTTCTACGCTGGCCTCGTGCTCGGCCCGGGCGGCATTGCCACCATGTTCGCCATGCCGATCGCCGGCAAGCTCGTCGGCAAGGTGAACCCCAAGCAGCTGCTCGCTGTTGGGATCTCGATCTGCTCCCTCAGCACCTACATGATGTCCCGGTTCAATCTCACCACGGACTTCTGGACCTTTGTCTGGCCACGCGTCGCCCTCGGTTTCGGCATGGGGATGACCTTCATCCCCCTCACGACCCTGACGCTCTCCCACATCCCGCGGGAGCGGATGACCGAGGCGAGCTCGCTGTACAACCTCCTCAGGAACCTGGGCGGAAGTGTGGGCATCGCCTTCACCACCACCATGCTGTCGCGCCGCGCCCAATTCCACCAGACCCGGCTCGTGGAGCACCTTTCCCCGTTCGATCCAGCCTATGCCATCTCCCATGACCGGATCTCGTCGTTCCTGACAGGGAAAGGCCTGCCCTCTACAGGCGCCGACGGCATGATGTACCGGGAGCTGGTGCGGCAGTCCACAACCCTTGCCTTCGCCGACGCCTTTCTCTCGATCTGCCTGCTCATGCTGTGCATGCTGCCGCTGGTGATGCTGATGAAGCGCGCTCACGCCACTGCGGGAGGACCGCCAGCTGCCCACTAACGGGGCCGGAGAGAACTCTCGTTCGCCGTTTCCCGGGTGTCCCGTCATGCGCATCATCGATAGCCTGCGGCCGCGAGCGTCGTGGTCCGATCCTGCCGGTCCCGTCCTGTCCGGCTTGGGAGCGATTTCATTATGGGTTTCATCATATCCAAGGTCCTGCTGTTGCTCCTTCTGCCGCCGGCCAGCCTTCTTTTCCTCATCCTCGCTGGCCTGATCCTCCTGCGCCGGCACCCGAGCACCGGCAAGGCACTTGTGGCAGCGGGTACCGCTCTTCTCTACATCTTGAGCCTTGAGCCGGTATCAGACAGGCTGATCAGGCCCCTTGAGGCCGCGTACCTGCCTCTGAACATCGCGGACATCAAGGCAGACGCGGTCGTGGTCCTGGGCGGCGGGGTCAATGACCTTTCTTGGCTGCCTGCCAGACCAGAGCCCTCGCCCTCATCGCTGCAACGCCTCATCGAAGGCATCCGCATTGCCCGGAACCTCCGCATCCCCCTCGTCGTGTCCGGCGGAAGCGGCGCGCTCGCCCCCACGGAGGCCCGGGAGGCGGATGCCATGGCCGCTCTTGCGGTCAAGCTTGGATTCCCGCGTGGGGACCTCGTCATCGAGAACCGATCACGGAACACGTGGGAGAATGCGGAACAGGTCAAGGGCCTGGTCTCCGGCAGGACCATCATCCTCGTTACCTCGGCCTTTCACCTGCAGCGGGCCGAAGGCATGTTCAACAAACAGGGTTTCTCTGTCATTCCTGCCCCCGCGGCATATGAATCTGCGTCGCAGCCCCTCTCGATCACCGCTCTCCTGCCCCGCACCGGCGCTCTCGATTCGTCGTCGACCGCCCTGGCCGAATATCTGAGCCTTGCTTGGTACCGGTTTTTCGGAAAGCTCTAAGCCGGCCCCTTTCTTTTCCTTCTGACGATACCTTGAAATCTCCCTTGACAACATCGTTATTCCCCGGTATAATAAGTTTAACATTAAACTATTAAACATGGAACGACAATGGGAACCAAATACGAAGGAACAAAAAAGGAAAAACGAGCGCTTGATGCTTTCATTAAGCTGGTCCGGGCGGCCCAGTCGGTATCCGACCGGGTAGAGTCCCCTTTCAGCGAGATAGGCCTTTCGGTAAGCCAATTCGGGGTGCTCGAAGCACTGCACCACCTCGGTCCCCTCTACCAGAAGGATCTGGCATCCAAGATCCTGAAGAGCACAAGTAACATCACGATGGTCGTGGACAATCTGGAAAAACAAGACCTCGTAGAGCGGGTCCGGGACGAACAGGACCGGCGGCACTATTCCGTCCGGATCACGGCAAAAGGCTCGGCGCTAATCACGTCGTTCTTCCCCGGCCATGTGCGCCGCATCGTCAATGAGATGAGCGTGTTGACGAAAGCGGAACAGGACGAGTTGGGACGTCTCTGCAGGAAGGTCGGCCTGCAGGAAAGGAATGCAAAAGGCTGACTGGTCTTCGGACCGTTATCATGAACAAACGTTGAGATGCTGCTGTAGGCAGTAAAAGGAGGATGTTATGCTCAAGAAGGTCATCAATACAGAGAATGATTATGTCGCGTTGGTTCTTCGCTTAGCGTTGGGCTATGTTTTCTTCTTTCACGGGATGCAGAAACTTACCACGATGTTCGGCGGTTACGGGTACACCGGCACGATGGGATTCTTCACCCAGAAACTGGGAATTCCCGCGGTGTTCGCCTTCCTTGCCATCATGGCAGAGGGTCTGGGCTGGGCGGGGCTCATTACCGGGTTCCTGACCCGCATCGCGGCCTTCGGCATCACGGTGAACATGATCGTAGCCGTCAAGATGCTCCACTTTCAGAATGGCATCTTCATGAACTGGTTCGGGAACCAGAAGGGTGAAGGGTACGAATACCATATTCTGGCCATCGCGATCGGGACCGCGCTCATGATCAAGGGAGGCGGCGCACTGTCGGTCGACCGCGCGCTGTCCGATAAGAAGTAGCACGTCGCAGCCAGGTGGGTAGAGCAGCACGGGGGCCGCTGGGGAGCGGCCCTCTCTTTTATGCCAACGAAAGAACGCGCAGACGCGGGACACTGGCCAGATATTCGAGGAAAATATTGCAGCAACGTGCCATCTGAAGGAGGCCACCATGAAGGAAACAAGAACAATCCGTAAGCTCATCTTGAGCAAGCCAACGATCGAGGGCGCCGGCGTGCACCTCAAGCGCGCGTTCGGATACAACGAAGTACCGCTCTTCGACCCCTTCCTAATGATGGACGATTTCCGGTCCGACAATCCGGACCATTATCTCGCGGGCTTTCCCTGGCACCCGCACCGCGGCATCGAGACGATCACCTATGTCCTGCAGGGCGATGTGGAGCACGGCGACAGCATGGGAAACAAGGGCGTCATCTCCTCGGGCGACACGCAGTGGATGACCGCCGGGAGCGGCATCATCCACCAGGAGATGCCCCGGGGGACCTATGAGGGAAAGATGGAGGGATTCCAGCTCTGGGCCAACCTGCCCCGGACCCACAAGATGATGGATCCCCGCTACCGCGACATCAAGAGCGGGCAGGTCCCCGTGGTGAAGCTGGACAGCGGCGCGAAGGTCAAGGTCATCTGCGGCAAGGTGGGAAAGCATGAAGGTCCCGTCAAGGGCATCATCATCGATCCGGAATATCTGGACGTGTCGGTCCCCGGGCGCACCGAGTTCGTGCACGCCACCAAGCGGGGGCACACGGTGTTCGCCTATGTCATCGAAGGGAAAGGACGCTTTGATCAGCAGCAGGACCAGGCCGTCGGGAACGGAACCGTCTGCCTCTTTGCCGATGGCGATCAGGTGAAGATCACCACCGGTGATGAACCCGTGCGCTTTCTACTCATCTCAGGCAAGCCCATCGGAGAACCGGTAGCCTGGCACGGACCGATTGTGATGAACACCGATGAGGAGCTGGAGACGGCCTTCGAAGATTACCGGAACGGCACGTTCATCAAACAGGGGAAGAAATAGGATCATCTTGAGCTATACTTACAGTGAGGACCACGGAGGTTCCCTGCATGCCCAAGAACGCGCCATACACGATGTGGTTGAAAAAAGGGACCTATTACTGGTGCAGCTGCGGGAAGAGCGAGATCGAACCGTTCTGTGACAGCTCCCATGGCGGCACAGGGAAAAAGCCTTTTGAGTTCGTGATCAATATGTCCGAAGAGGTCTCCCTTTGCGGCTGCGGGAAGACCGGGCGACCACCCTATTGCGACGGGTCCCATGACCGGAGACCACAATGAATACGTGCGCGAAATGCGGCAGCGAGCTGGTGCAACGGGATATTCAGCATTGTGGAAACGTGGAATTCTGTCCACAATGCGAAACGACAAAGTACGTACGGTCAAAGATCTACCTGAACGGGAAAGAGGTCGAATACTGCGTCGAGGTGAACACAAAGACCGGAGAGTCCCGGATCCTTTACCGCGAAGAAGAAATAGGTGGCGAGCGAAAATAGGCCAAAGCATATTTGAGATACTTGGGACCTTGTTGTTTACGTTGCATGACCGACCGGTCCTCCTGCTGTTCGTTTGCCCCCCGCTTTTCGGCAATTGGCAAAACCCCCACCCATTAACATTCACGCTCCCTGCAGCAAAC
>JAAXXJ010000075.1:0-7571 GCA_013334545.1 Nitrospirota bacterium
CATAGCCAGAGGTGGTCATCTTTGTTCACAAATTGAAGAGATCCTACTTCTTCGCGGCCTTCATGAGCCGATCGTACTTCTCCGCGCCGACGCAGTCCTTGGCGAAGGCGCACCACTCGACGCAGGACGTACCCATGGGCCGGGCATTGATATGGCCGCACTTCTTGCACGCGGAATCGGGCTCGTCGGTCCAGATCTCCATCTTTTCGCCGCACTTCTGGCACCGGATCTCTTCCGGCTTCGGGGTGCGGATCTCTGAGCTGCCGGGGCAGCCTTCACTGAACAATCCCATGTTCTTACCTTACTCTTTCCGCCCAGTAACAGCTATGATGTGAATCATATTGCGGTCGAACGGTGGTCGAAAGACAGTCATGCTGCAGTCATACAGCAGTTGACTGCTTGACGACTGTTTCTCGACTGTTTCATGACTGCCTTTCGACTGCTTCACGGCTGCCCCTCAAACGCTCCCTACAGCTTTACCTCGAACTCCATCTCTTTTTCGCCCAGAAGGAACCGTTTCCGGATCACCTTGATTTTCATTATATCACCTTTGTCCTTATAAAAAAGGGCGACCCGTACGTCGTTTATGGTCTGCACGGTCATTCCGTCCAGAGATACGAGCACGTCATCGGCCCTGATCCCTGCGGCCTTCGCCGGGCTGTCGTTCACGAAATCCTTGAACAGCAGCCGCTCCCGCCCCTCCTGGAACGTGGCCATGAGCTTTGGGGCGGTCTCGCCTTCGAGCGGCTGCGGGAAGATGATAAAGTCCGCGATGTCCTGTTCCACGTCCCCGTCGTTCAGGATAGTGATATAGGAAAAGCCGTTTCGCCGGAAGACACGCTTCGGAATGCCGGTCCCGTAAGCCACATGCCCGCCGCCGGCAACGACCGCCATCTGGCGGTCCGGGTTCTTCCGGATGTACTGATCGATCGACTCGGCCATGGTCTCATCCCAGAGCACCTGGGCCTGGAGAAAGAAATCGAAGTCCTTCTCATCCTTGCTCTTGTGCTGGTCGAAGGCCTGTTTGATCCGGCGCCGGTATTCCTCGTCGGAAAAGTCCGTCTCTGCCGGCAGTTCCTTCCGCTCGTCGTCGGTCAAGGCGTCCATGCCGTCCTTCGACACCTTCTCAGTGATCTCTTTCCTGAGGTTCAGCGCCACCACCGGGACCTTTTCCCGGCGCGCAAAATCGAGGATCGGTTTGTACAGGTTGTAGTCGAAACCCCATCGCTTGAAATATTCAGCCCGTTTCAGAAACTCTCGCTCGTCGATGCTGCCGTCGATATACTTATCCAGTGTTGTCTGGAAAGGTCGCTGGAACATCTCCATCCCGATGGCAAGCTTCCCGTTCCTTTTGTGGAGCTCCTGGATGATCTGGAGCTGAATGGCATGATGACTGAACCGGTCGTGGTATTCGCCCAGATACACGATCCGCTTGGGTACCGCGGCGTCTATCAGGTTGGAGAGCTTCCGGGTCAGGGAGAGGTCGAGGACCGCGGGCTCACTCCTGAGCTCGATCATGATGCCCCGCCCGGACAGGGCGATCGTCTTTTCCCTGTTCTTTCCCGCATCGAACAACAGGCTGCTGTACTTCCCGTAGTGGACAAGCTTCGGGAAGGCAGCCTCAGCCTCGGCGGCCGATGTCGCATGGATGATGGCCACTGTCCTTTCCGCGTTCCAGGGATTCCTGCGCATCTCGATACTGAAGCCGGTCTTGGGCGCGGGGAGCGATCCGAACAGGCGATTGACCAGCGGATTATCCGCGCCGAGGATGACGACCGTGGACTCCTTCAACACAGCATCGGTCAGGCGCTTGCCGGTGCCCTCTTCTTTACTTGTCCCGTCCCCAGGCTTCGCGAGACCGACGATGACCGCCTGATAGGTCGCGAGATCCCGTTCCTGCACGGCAATGACCGGTTTGTCGTCGCCGAACAGCCGGGCGATCACCGGCGGCATCTCGTCCGGGGTAAGTTTCCGAGCCATGTCGTAATCGCGGTCCAGCACCACATATGCCGGTTCCTCGTCCAGCAGGAGCGTGAGCTCTTTCTTATCGGCGTCCAACAAGACCGTCTGCTTTTTCTCGTTTCCATGCAGGAACAGGACGGTCACAGGCAGGTCTATGGCAAGGCTTCCGCCCTTGCGCGTGACACCGATTGTCACTTCGAACTGGTCACCTTTCCGCCTGGCTACCGCGCTCTCGACACGCACCTCCGGCAGACCCTTCTCCTCGAGCCACTGCCGGAAGAAGGGAGCGAGATCCCTGCCGGACCGCTTCACAAAGACGTCCTTGATGTCGTCCCATGACACGGCAGTGAACTGCCGCTGCCCGATGAGGTCCTTGAGCGCCCCGAAAAACGTCTCATCGCCCGTCAAGGTCCGGAGCAAATGGAAGACCATGGCCGCTTTGCCGTAGCCGATGGAGCGCGAAGGAAGGTCGGTCCTGCTTCTGAACTCGCTGAGGGGGAACTCGTTCGAGCTGTTCACGTAAGCTCCGTAGTTGACGAGCAGCTGCTTGCGGTACTCCCATCCCTTGCCCTTCTGCTCCTCGTACCAGTGGTCCGCAAGGTAAGTGGTCAGGCCCTCCTCCCAGTTGCCCTTTTCGCGTTCGCCGTACACTGAGTTCCCGAACCACTGGTGCAGGATCTCGTGGCCCAGCGAGGTCTCCACGATGAACGGCAGGCGCACCACGTCCTGCCCCAGGAGGGTGAAGGCGGGCATGGAATAACCGGTGGGCAGGAAGTTCTCCACAATGGAGAACCGCTTGTAGGGGTAAGGGGTGAGCATCTTCTCGTACAGTTCGAAATACTTCTTGGCGTACTGGAGGTAGGTCTTTGCGAGTTCCCGGTCCTCTTTGAAGAAATAGGCGTAAAGCTCGCGGTCGCCGAAGCGGTCCTGGATCACCTCGTAGCGGTCCGTAGCAACCAGGGAGAGACTGTCGACGGGGTGGGGAAAATCAAAGGTGAACTCGGTGCCGCCGTCCTTTGTCACCTTTACGATCCTGTCCGCCTCCGACACCGCCTCATACCCGACAGGGAGCAGGGCCGTGAGCTTCCAGCGCGTGAGACCGGACGGCTGGGGGTACCATGTCCCGGTGAGCGAGATCCCGCGGTCATCGATGGTGCTCGAAACGACCCCGAAGTTTCTGTCGCCCTGGGGCAGGCCGCCCTTGAAAACGCCCTCGTACCGGACCTCCAACAGGCCGTCCTCAGGCGGCTTGATGTCGAGGACCCCTGCCCGGACGGACGCAGAGATGTCTTTGCCGTTCAGGGTAACGCGGCCCACCACAAGCTCGCCGGTATGGAAGGTCATCGCCTTCCCCGCACTGACGGGAGTGATCAGACGCCCTCTGATCAGCGACCGGGAGATATCAAGGGAGACGTCAAGCCGACACTCAATAGGCGCTGGGGCCGGTCGTTCCCCTGCGAACGCCACGGACGAACAGAGCATCAGGAAGGCAGTTAAAAGGGTTTTCATGTTCCTCTCTCTTCGGCTCGGTATAGGTGCCGAATAGTACCAGAATTCCAGATACTTAGCCATTATTTTCTTGCCCGAACCTCGCAAAAGCCGGATCTGAAGCCGGTCATTTTTCTTGCGGACCCTGATAAATTATCTTGAATTTACCATCATAGATTACTATAATATCCGGCATTCAAAAAAATAGCGAAGCGGCCGGCAGCGCCACATCTGCACGATCATTACTGCCACACGCATAAGGGTCAGGAGGAAAAAAAGGATCATGGCGGTTACAAAGAAAGCAAAGAAGAAGGCGGCAAAGACCAAAGGAAAGAAATCGGTCAAGAGACCGGCGCGCGCCTCCGCAAGGAAAGCAGCGAAGAAAAAGACGTTAAAAAAAGCCGTGAAAAGAACGGCAAAGAAAACAGGAAGGAAAGCCGCGAAGAAAGCCGTAAAACGTACCGCCACCAGGACGCCAAAGGCCGCCACGAAGGCGGCAGCGGACGCCCCGGCAAAGATGTCCGCCGCCGTGACCAAACGGAAGGACGTGCTCAAGGGGCTGCTGCTCAAGAAGCGGAACGAAGTGGTGCGCGGCCTGGAGGCCCAGATGGGCCGTAAGCTGACGCTTGAGACCGGCCAGAAGATCGATTCAGCCATGGACAGCGCCGACCAGTCGTCACAGGACGTGGACCAGGGAATCGACTACTCGCTGCTCGAGATGAAATACGAGCAATACAAGGACATCGCTGACGCATTTCGCAAGCTCCAGAACAATACGTACGGCGTCTGCGAGGAGTGCGGCGGAGAGATCAGCATCAAGCGGCTCGAGGTCAATCCCCTTGCCCGATACTGCATCGAGTGCAAGACCCGGAAGGAAGAGATGGAGAAGATCCAGAAGGAAGAGACCCGGTTCAAGGAATAACCCGCGGCCTCCTTCGATACAGAGGTTGCGGCGAGGGTTTTTCTTGACAAAAAAGCCGTAATTGAGTATTTTAACCACCTGTCAAATTCACCCGTTTCACCCGTGGCGGTGTAGCTCAGCTGGTAGAGCAGGGGAATCATAATCCCTGTGTCCGGGGTTCGAGTCCCTGCACCGCCACCATTTTTCTCTTTCCGTTCATTTCCGTTCCCTCCCGTTCCATTCTCCGGTATAATGGCATCGTGCCGCCTGTAAACGACGAGAGACGTAACGTCCTTTGGCCCGAACCTCGTTGCGCGTCGCCTTTCATCGTTATTGTTTCTTGTCACGCGTCGCTCGTATCGTCGCAACATTGAAGGTCCCTGCATCAAGCTGCAGACAATTTTGATGCTCAGGGTAGTGTTTATCCTATTCGCTCGTTCCAAGATTCATGATGCTCCTGTCGAAGATCAAATTGACCATCAACAAACACCGCATGCTCTCCCCCGGAGACAGGGTCGTCGTTGCGGTCTCGGGCGGTCCTGACTCGGTCTGCATGCTCCGCGCCCTGCTGGCGTTCATGTCGGAATACGAACTGACGCTCCATGTGGCCCATCTGGACCACCGATTCCGGGGGGAAGAATCGGCAGCTGAAGCGCAGTTCGTCCGGGGCCTGGCCGCCCGCTTAGGCCTGCCGGCGACGATCGAAGCGTCCGATGTCCCCGCCTACTGCCGTGAACGGGGCCTCTCTGCCCAGGCAGGCGCCCGGGAAGTGCGCTATGCCTTCCTGCAGGAGGTCGCGAAGCGCGAGCATGCCGCCCGAATCGCTCTCGGCCATACTGCGAATGATCAGGCCGAGACGCTTCTCATGCGGCTCATCCGCGGCGCCGGCGCTGCCGGTCTCGCATCCATCCCGCCGGTGCGGGAGAACATCATCCGGCCGCTCATTGACGTAACGCGGGAGGAGGTCCTGGCATACTTGAAGGAGCATGGCCAGGACTTCATCACGGACCCATCCAACCTGAAGCCCTTCTACACCCGGAACCGCGTCCGGCTGGAGGTCCTCCCCGTCCTCGAGCGCTTCAACCCGCGCATCGTGGAGGCCCTCGCTACGGCGGCGGAGGTCCTCCGGGACGAGAACGCCGCCATGGAGGCCTCACTGGCCGCCGTCATAGACCGCACGGTCCGGCAGGACGGTAAGGCTGTCCGCATCGCTCGAACGGAGTTCTTCGATCTCCTGCCGGCGCTCCGGCGGCGGGTGCTGCGAAAGGCCCTTGCCCTTTCCAGCGGCGAAGAGGCGCCAGGCTTGTCCTCGGTCCAGACCGACGAAGCCCTCGCCTTCATGGCAGAGACCCAGACCGGCAGGATGATGGAGCTTCCCGGCGGTCTTTCCCTGGAGCGGGAATATGATTCCTTCCTCATCCGGCAGCGGGAACGCGTCGATGAGCTCAGCATACCCCTTGCGGTTCCCGGCAGGACCGAAGTCCCCGGAACCGGCCTGCAGGTGGAAGTTCAGGTATGCGAAATCCTCGAACGTGATGATGGAATACCTTCCCGCCGGGGGACGGGCGATGACGACGAGGGGTCGTTCGATGAAAATTATCTGTGGCAGGCACAATTTGATTATGATAAGATAGTGCTGCCTTTATCTCTGCGAAGCAGGCGGGTCGGCGACTGGTTCTGCCCCGCCGGCATGGAGGGGAAGAGCAAGAAGCTTCAGGACTACTTCGTGGATGAGAAGGTACCGCGGTTCAGACGCGCAGCCGTGCCCCTGCTCACCACGGAACAGGACCTCGTCTGGATCGTCGGCATGAGGACCGACGGACGGTACCTGCCGGGGCCGAAAACGAAGAAGCTGCTGACCGTTCGAGTGCGGAGGGCACGGTAGATCATGAAGAGCACGGGGTAAGGGAAACAGCTGCTGGCATCACCCACTCCTCGCCCCCTGACGTTTGACGGATTATTTGGAGGTTGTTCAATGGTAGGGATCGATTTCGGCAAGCCGCTCTTTACCCGTGAGGAGATCCAGCGGAAGATCCAGGAGCTCGGATCCCGGATCTCCACGGAGTATGCAGAAAAGGACCTGCTGGTCGTTGGCGTGCTCAAGGGCGCTTTATTCTTCATGTCCGACCTGCTCCGTTCGCTCCGCATATCGGTGCGGATGGACTTCATCCACTGCACCAGCTCCTCCTCGAAGGTCGGCAGCCCCGTCACGATGCTTGCCGACATGAAGGAGGACATCCGGGGCGAGCATGTCCTGCTCGTTGAGGACATCATGGACTCCGGCGTGACCATTGACTATCTCAAAAACATGCTGCAGGAACGGGGACCGGAGTCCCTGAAGGTCTGCGTTCTTCTGGACAAGCCGGACCGGAGGAAGGTGCAGATCGAGGCGGACTACGCGGGGTTCCGCATCCCCAACAAGTACGTGGTGGGATACGGTCTGGACTACAAGGACCGCTACCGGAACCTGCCCTATATCGCCGTTATGCCCTACGATGAACAGGAAGAGCGGCGATAGCTGTTGTGGGCCTTCCCGTACATCCGGGATCGCTCGATAACCCCGCAGCTTGCTGCAGGGGCGTCAATGTGTTAGTATGCCAGATAGGAATCACCCCGTTAACCCAGGAGGTCATCATCGGTGAGCGCAATGTATAAGAATATCGCACTGATCCTGCTGTTCGTCGTAGTTTCGGTGCTTGTATTCAACCTGTTCAACCCCATCGCCCCCTCGGCGGTCCAGATCCCCTTCAGCGATTTCATGGACAAGGTCGAGAAGGGCGAGGTGAACGACGTGACCATCAAGGGTCTCGAGCTGGCCGGCAACTACAAGACCGGCAAGTCGTTCAAGACCACCCTGCCCGATTACCCCGAGCTGGTGAAGGAGCTCCGGACAAAGGGCATCAGGATCAACGCGGAGCAGGTGAAGGAATCCGCCTGGTACAACTTCCTCGTGGTCTGGGCACCCCTCATCCTCATGGTCTTCTGGTTCATGTTCATCGTCCGGAACATGCAGATGGGCGGCAACAAGGCCATGTCCTTCGGCAAAAGCAAGGCCAAGCTCCTGAACGAGACCACCAAGAAGATCACCTTCAGCGAGGTGGCCGGCATGGACGAGGCCAAGGTGGAGGTCCAGGAGATCATCGAGATCCTCAAGGACCCCCAGAAGTTCCAGAAGCTGGGTGGCAAGATCCCCAAGGGCGTGCTGCTCGTGGGGCCTCCG
>JAAXXJ010000075.1:7581-11645 GCA_013334545.1 Nitrospirota bacterium
CTCCGGGCACGGGCAAGACACTCCTGGCCCGGGCCATCGCCGGCGAGGCGGGTGTCCCCTTCTTCTCCATCAGCGGCTCCGACTTCGTCGAGATGTTCGTGGGCGTGGGAGCAAGCCGCGTCCGCGACCTCTTCGAGCAGGGCAAGAAGAACGCGCCCTGCATCATCTTCATCGACGAGATCGATGCCGTGGGCAGGCACCGCGGCGCGGGCCTCGGCGGCGGGCACGACGAGCGCGAACAGACGCTGAACCAGCTCCTCGTTGAGATGGACGGGTTCGAATCGAACGACGGCGTGATCCTCATCGCGGCCACGAACCGGCCCGATGTGCTCGACCCGGCTCTCCTCCGGCCCGGCAGGTTCGACCGGATGGTGGTCATTCCGCGACCTGACCTGAACGGACGGATCGGTGTGTTGAAGGTGCACGCCAAGAAGATCAAGCTGTCTCCCCAGGTGGACCTCGAGTCAATCGCCCGCGGCACGCCCGGCATGTCCGGCGCTGATCTGGCAAACCTGGTGAACGAAGCGGCCCTGCTCGCCGGCAGAGCGGGCAAGTCCCAGGTCGAGAACGACGACTTCGAGCATGCCAAGGACAAGATCATGATGGGTCTCGAGCGCAAGACCATGATCATCAGCGATGAGGAAAAGAAGAACACCGCCTACCACGAGGCAGGCCACACCATGGTGGCGCGGCTCATTCCCGGGACCGACCCGGTGCACAAGGTGTCCATCATCCCGCGCGGCATGGCCCTGGGCATCACGCTCCAGCTCCCCACAGCAGACCGATACTCTTACGACCGCGAGCACCTGCTGAACAACATCGCCATCCTCCTGGGCGGCCGCGCCGCCGAGGAGATCGCCCTGAACCATATGACCACGGGTGCCGGCAACGATCTTGAGCGCGCAACGGCGCTCGCCCGCAAGATGGTCACCGAATGGGGCATGAGCGACAAGCTCGGTCCCCTCACCTACGGAAAGAAGGAAGAACAGATATTCCTCGGCCGCGAGATCGCCCAGCATCGCGACTACAGCGAGCACATCGCCGTCGAGATCGACAATGAGGTGAAGCGCATCGTCATGGAGAATTACGAACGCGCCAAGAAGCTCATTCAGGACCGTGTTGACGTCCTCCATGCGCTGACTAAGGCGCTCCTCGAAAAAGAGACCCTCGACGCTCCCGAGATCGACGCGATCGTCAATCACCACCCGACCGCGGCGTGAGGCGGCGATGAGACCCGCCCTCGGGATACATCGCGGCGGCGCCCTGACCGTCACCCTGAGGGGCCTGACTGCCGATGAAGCGGCGCTCATCCAGAAACTCTTATTCACATCCGATCGGCCTGATCGCCCCGGCTTCGAGGTCCCGAAGCCGGGCGTAATATCGGTCCACGGATCCGCATCACAGCTCCAGCACTGCCTTTCCCGGATCATCGAACACCGGCAGCTCCCGGACCGCATCCGCACCCTCTTCGCATCTCAGCTTGACAACGCGGCACGCTCCGATTATAAACTGGAGGCCAGGGGCAGGATCCTCGACCTCGGTGTCAGGACCCATGTCATGGGGGTACTGAACGTCACGCCGGATTCCTTTTCCGACGGTGGACAGTTCGCCGGCCATGATGCCGCCGTGGACCATGCGCGGTCAATGGCCTCGCAGGGCGCGGATATCATCGACATCGGCGGAGAATCCACCCGGCCCGGCGCCGAGCCGCTCACCGAGGAAGAGGAGCTTCGCAGGGTCCTGCCGGTCATCGAGCGTATCTCCGATGAGCTTCCGGTGCCGCTCTCTGTTGATACGTACAAGGCGGGCGTTGCAACGAAGGCGCTGGCCGCAGGTGCCTCGATCGTGAACGACATCAGCGGACTCCGTTTCTCGCCCGATATGGCCCGGGTCGTGGCCGACCATGGCGCCGCCATAGTGCTCATGCATATCAAGGGTACGCCACGGGACATGCAGGTGAATCCCGTGTACGGCGATGTCGTCAGCGAGATCATGGAGTACCTCGAGGAGAGCGCCGCAATCGCCCTGAAGGCGGGCATCGGCAGGGAGCGGATCCTGGTCGACCCCGGCATCGGCTTCGGGAAGACCGTCCAGCACAATCTGGAGATTATAGACCGGCTGGACGAGTTCCGGACGCTCGGCTTCCCCATCGTCATCGGGACGTCGCGGAAGCGCTTCATCGGGACCGTGCTGAACATCCCGGAGCCGAGGGACCGCGTCGAGGGAACAGCGGCCACCGTGGCGCTGGCCATCCAGCGCGGCGCCCATATCGTCCGGGTCCACGATGTCGGATATATGATGAAGGTGGCCCGCATGACAGATGCGATCATACGAAGAACATAGCGTGCAGGCCTGCGAGCCTGCCGGCTTGCCACGTATACATATACCATGTACACCACCTTTTCCGAAATACGCGAGGCGCTGGCGCATTACCGGTGGTTCCAGGACACCGTGGACATTGCGCTGGTCTACTATATCTTCTACCGCCTCCTGCTCATCATCAAGGGGACCCGGGCGTTCCAGATGCTCCTGGGCCTCGGCCTCATCATGCTCGCCCTCATCGCGTCCCAGGCCTTCGAGTTCTACACGCTCGACTGGGTGATCCGCAGCTTCTGGTCCCAGATCGTCATCGCCGCGGTCATCCTGTTCCAGCCCGAGATCCGGCGCGCCCTGGCCCAGATGGGCGAACGCCGCTTCTTCCGGGCCCTCTCCCCCGTCGAAAGTTCTAAGTTCATCGAGGAGATCGTGAAGGCCTCGGTCTCCATGGCGAATAAGCGCATCGGCGCGCTCATCGTGCTTGAGCGGGAGACCGACCTTACCACTATCGTGGAAATGGGGACGA
Organism: Nitrospirota bacterium; assembly: GCA_013334545.1. Classification (GTDB taxonomy): domain Bacteria; phylum Nitrospirota; class UBA9217; order UBA9217; family UBA9217; genus JAAXXJ01. Next base: position 10,424 of record JAAXXJ010000075.1, read on the forward strand.
ACCTGGACGCAAAGGTCTCCAAGGAGATCCTGACCAGCATCTTCCTCCCCTACTCGCCCATCCATGACGGCGCCGCCATCATCCGGAACGGCCGCATCGTCGCCGCGGGCTGCTTCCTGCCGCTGACGCTGTCGTCGAACATCGCCAAATCCCTCGGGACTCGCCACCGAGCGGCTGTGGGCCTCACTGAGGAAACGGACGCCGTGGTCGTGGTGGTCTCCGAAGAGACCGGTGAGATCTCGATGGTCATGAACGGAGCGATCGATGCCAGCCTGGACGCCCCCCGGCTCCGGAAGGTGATCTCGGACCTCTTCGTGAGGCAGAAGCAGGAGCGGAGAACGTAACATGGACATCCGCAGGATATTCCTCGAGAACTGGCCCATAAAGCTTGCGTCACTGGTCCTCGCCGTGACCCTCTGGATCTATGTCACTTCCAAGGGCAAGACCGAGATGTCGCTCACCGTGCCCCTGGAGCTCCGCAATATCCCCCAGGATATGGTCGTGGTCGGCGATGTACCGGGGACGATCGAAATCCGCCTCCAGGGCCAGGAGCGGGCGCTCCGCGACATCGCTGCAGGAAAAAAAGTTTTGGGCACCGTGGACCTCGGCCGTTGCAAGGAAGGAGAGAACATCATCCATCTTTCCCCTGACGACATCAGGAAGCCGTCCGGCGCTCTCGTGACCCATCTGAATCCCTTTGAGATCGTCGTAAAGCTCGACCGGCTCGCCCGGAAGAGCCTGCAGCTGAAACCGGTGCTCACCGGAAGACCGGCGACGGGTTACCGCATCAGGAGCGTTTCCGTGAACCCCCTTCGCGTCACCCTCGAAGGCCCGGCATCCGTCATCGGATCGTTCACCATACTCCAGACCCTGCCCGTCGACGTGGGCGGGATGCGGGAGAACACCACCGTAGAGCCCCGCATCGACTTCCAGGGCAAGCCGGTCAAGGTCCTCGAGCAGGACATCGGCATTACCATCACCCTTCAGAAGGAGCGTCCATGAGAAAACTTTTCGGCACCGACGGCGTCCGGGGTGTCGCAAACCAGGACCCCATGACCTCGGAGATGGCACTGCGCATCGGCAGGGCCGCCGCCCATATCTTCCGCGACTCATCGCGCCGCCATCGTGTCGTGATCGGCAAGGACACAAGGCTCTCGGGGTACATGATCGAGAGCGCCCTCACCAGCGGGCTCTGCTCCATGGGCATCGATGTGCTGCTCGT
>JAAXXJ010000076.1 GCA_013334545.1 Nitrospirota bacterium
TTGCCGAGCGAACCAACTCCTTAAATACCCTTCCGATCAATGCCAACGGGAACACAACCAGTACTAGCAGGTAATAGTTCGACCATATGCCTGGTAAAACCAGGCCACCCACCAGCAAGAAACGCTTGACACGGTCGTATGCGCTTCGCTATACTGACCACCGTCAGGGGAGCGTCCGGGCTCTTCTTTTCATTTTCCGGTTCCATATCCAGGCAGGTGAGCCATAAGCCTATGGCCTGATTGTAATCCCTCTTATCGAAAAATGCCTGCGCATCGCGGTGGTATATGAAATAAAACAGCGGAAGGATATAACAACTCGAGCAGGGTTCTGGGAATGCTGAGCGTTAAACTTTAGAAAATAGAACGTCAGATGGCCTGTATTCTTAAAATGTCATCTATACAGATTCAACTTGGCTAATTGTCTGATAATGTATATTATGTCAAATTATATTTTGATTGAGATTGTTTCATGAGATTGCCTCAACTTGTACCCCTTCAATAGTCCGCCCCCTGCCTTCTTCCCTCGCTTAAACTGTCTTATAGATCCCGTTCCTGCATCTTGGTTCTCTTTTCGCTATTCTTTGCTTCAGGATGGCAAGGTTATGCTGATACTTCTCGTTCTCGAAGCTCCATGACGACTTGTGCCATAAATGGAAGATGATCGCATAGTTCCTGACGGACCTGACCTGCTTTCCCTGGTTCAGGACCCGTATGCCAAGGTCATTGTCCTCAATGGATCCGTCCAGAAAATCCTCATCGCACCCATTGATCGCGTAGAACAGGTCCTTATAAAGGCTGAAATTACAGCCCCAGACCCCGTCATCGCTTATCCGGTCCCGGTGCAAAGCCTTGCGGAGCAAGCCATTCTCGATGCGGAGTGCCTCCTCGACCTTCCGTGACCTGATCTCACCGCCGAAGATTGCGTCCCATACAAGGATGGACCTGAGAGATACGATGGGACGACCTTCCAGCAGCAGACGCTCGGTCAATTTCCTGCCAATATCGACCCTTTTTCCGCTCAAAATGGCGTCCGGCGAGCTCATGATACCATGGGAACGGACGAAGTCTCTGTGCGCCATGCAGTCCCCGTCAATGAAGATCAGGTATTCACCGGTGGCCTGCCGAACCGTTTCATTCAGGATCCTGGGCTTCCGGAACCCGATGTCCTCCTGCCACACATGCCTGATGGGGAATTTATGTTCGAGTTTTACTTGAAGTTCCTTGATCAGAGCTTTTGTCTCATCGCCGCTCCCGTCATCGGCAATCAGCACCTCGGACGGTAGCATGGACTGTTGCGCAAGGCTTAGCAGGCTCAGCCTGAGCGCCCGCGGACGGTTGTAGGTCGGCACAATGACCGATATTCTCATGAGAATTCGACCTTTCGGGAGCAAGTGTATGCCTGTACTGGTCTTGCGATTGATGTCTACCGTACCAGAGAAGCCCGGATCCGTCGCGAGGGGCCCTTTTCAGGATCTTGCCCGGACATCTCCTTGAGTACGCCTGCATCGTCGATTTTGTCCACCGCTATTCCGCGTGGTTGATAGGAAGCGCCGCGCGGTAGGAGCTCCTGACGAGCGGGCCGGCGGCCACGTCGCGAAATCCGAGGTCTAGGGCAAAGCTCCGGAGCGATCCGAACTCCTCGGGCCGGTAATAGCGTTGCACGGAAAGATGCTCCCGCGATGGCTGCAGATACTGTCCCAGGGTCACCATGTCGCATCCTGCACCACGGAGGTCGCGCAGCACCGACCGCACCTCGTCCCCGCCCTCCCCCAGCCCCAGCATGATCCCTGACTTCGTTATAGCGCACCGGTCCTTGGCCCTGCGCAGCAGCTGAAGCGACCTGCCGTAATCTGCCTGCGGCCTCACACGGGGATACAGCGACGGGACGGTCTCGATGTTGTGGTTCAGGACATGAGGAGAAGCATCGAGAACGGTATCCAGCGGCTGCGGCGAGCCCTGGAAGTCAGGGACCAGGACCTCGACCCTGCAGTGAGGCGTGCGCTTACGGATGGCTTTTATCGTGTCCGCGAACAGGCCTGCGCCGCCGTCGGGAAGATCGTCGCGCGTCACCGACGTAACGACGACGTAGGACAGCCCGAGGCTGGCCACTGCGTCGGCGACACGCTCGGGCTCACCGCGGTCCGGTTCGGCCGGACAGCCGGATGGTATGTTGCAGAAACCGCACCTGCGGGTGCACACATCGCCGAGGATCAGGAAAGTCGCTGTGCCCGCGTTCCAGCATTCGTTCCGGTTCGGGCACGCGGCGCTCTCGCAGACCGTTCGGAGGTCCCGCTCGCGGACCAGGCTGCGGACCGAGGAATACCGTTCGTTGGTGGACAGACGCACCTTGAACCAGGCGGGCAGCCTTCTGGAAGTAGATTGCACTGGCATGGTCGCTGACGGTCCCCGTGGCACGTTGCAGGGACCTTGGGTCCTCTGGGGGTGTATCAATCCTAACCAGGATAAACCGGAACCAACAGCATGGAACCTCTGAGAAGAATGTTACCGGGATCTGTCTGCGCGCTCCTGGATCCGTGGTGACGGTCACTGCGATAAGCGGATGTTATGACGACTCTTTTTCCATCAGCGCCTTGGCGATCACCTGGTCGATCCTATCGACGGGAACGAAGGTCATCTCTTTGCGGAGTTCCTCGGGAACGTCGTCGAGGTCGTTCATGTTCCGCTCGGGCAGGATCACGGTCTTGATCCCCGCGCGCCGCGCGGCGAGCACTTTCTCCTTCACGCCCCCGATGGGCATCACCTTGCCGCGGAGCGTGATCTCACCGGTCATGGCAAGGTCGCTCATTACGCGCCGGCCGGTCAAGAGGGACACGAGGGCCGTGGTCATGGTCACCCCCGCCGACGGCCCGTCCTTCGGGATGGCGCCTGCCGGGACATGGATATGGATGTCGGTCTTCTCAAAGAAGTCCTTGTTGAGTCCCAGTTCCTCGGCATGGGCGCGGACATAGGACAGCGCTGCCTGGGCGGACTCTTTCATCACGTCGCCGAGCTGGCCCGTGAGCGTCAGCTGCTTGTTCCCCGGCATCATGGACGCTTCGACGAACAGGATGTCCCCTCCCACGGGCGTCCAGGCGAGGCCCGTGACCACGCCCGGCCGGTCGATCATGACCGAGGTCTCGGCAAAGAACCGCGGCTTGCCGAGATAGTCTCGGAGCTCCTTTGCCGTTACCGTGATCGGCGCCGGCTTGCCCTCGGCCACGGACTTCGCTACCTTGCGGCATACATTGGCGATCTCCCTTTCCAGATTTCTGACGCCTGCCTCGCGCGTGTAATCCTTGATGATGCCCCGGATCGTCTCATCCTCGATGACGACCTCTTCCGACTTCAGGGCGTTCGCCGTGATCTCCTTGGGGACGAGATATGTCTTCGCAATGTTCAGCTTCTCATGCTCCGTATAGCCTGACAGGCGGAGGACTTCCATACGGTCCAGGAGCGGCGCCGGGATGGTCTCGAGCTGGTTCGCCGTGGTAATGAACATCACCTTTGAAAGGTCAAAGGGAACGTCGAGGTAGTTGTCCCGGAAGTCCTTGTTCTGCTCCGGGTCCAGCACCTCCAGCAGCGCCGACGACGGGTCGCCCCGCCAGTCAGCGCCCACTTTGTCTACCTCGTCCAGCATGATGACGGGGTCGCGGGTCTCCACGCGCTTCAGGACCTGGATGATACGTCCGGGCATGGCGCCGATATAGGTGCGGCGGTGCCCGCGGATCTCTGCCTCGTCGTGCAGGCCGCCCAGGGAAAGGCGGACGAACTTCCGGTTCAGCGCCCGGGCGATGGACTGGCCCAGCGACGTCTTGCCGACGCCGGGAGGGCCGGCAAAGCATAGGATGGGCTCGCGCATCCGCGTTCCCTCTCCTGCGCCGCGCTCATCGCTCAGCTTCTTAACGGCCAGGTACTCCAAGATTCGGTCCTTGACCTTCTCGAGGCCGTAGTGGTCCGCGTCCAGCGTCTCCTTCGCCTTCGCGATGTCGATGGGAGATGCCGAGAGCGTGTTCCACGGCAGGCCGGTCATCCATTCGAGATAGGTGCGGATCACGGAATACTCGGGCGATGTCTGGTTCAGTTTCTCCATGCGCGACAGTTCGCGCTTCGCCTCCTTCTCGGCCTCGGGCGGCATCTTCGCCTTTTCGATCTTCTCGCGCAGGCTCTTTGTCTCGGAGCCGTCATCCGACTCCTCGCCCAGCTCCTTGCGGATGGCAGAGAGCTGCTGCCGCAGGATGTACTCCCGCTCCGCCTTCTGCATCTGATCCTTGGCCTGGCCCTGGATCTTCCTGCCCAGCTCCAGGACCTCGATCTCCCGGTTCAGCACCAGCATGAGCCGATTCATCTTCTCGGCGACGGGGTCGATCTCCAGGATCTCCTGACGCTGACCGAGCTCCAGGCGGATGTTCGTCGCCACCAGGTAGGCGAGCTGGCGCGGGTCCTCGATGTTGAGCGCCGCTGCCGAGAGCTCCTCAGGCATGTTCGGCGTGAGCGACACCATCTTCTGGAACTGCTCGGCAAGCCCGCGCATCAGCGCCTCGATGGGGACCGTCTTCTCGCTTGTGTCCGGCTTCGCCGTCACCTTCGCCCTGATGAACGGATCGTTCTGGACGAACCCCTCGATGGCGATGCGTTCGATCCCCTGGACCAGCACCCGGAGCGTGCCGTCGGGCGCCTTGACCATCTGGAGGATGCGCGCCATGGTGCCGACGGTGTACACATCGCTGGGACTGGAGACCTCCACGTCAATCCTTCTCTGCGCCGTGAGGGCCAGGATCTTGTCACCCACCGTGATGTCATTGATCAGCCTGATGGACTTTTCCTTGCCGATCACGAGCGGGAAGACCGTCATCGGATAGACCACCGTGTCCTTCAGCGGAAGGAGCGGCAGCTCCGCTGGTACCGGCGGTATCTTTTCAGGTTGTGCTTCCAGTTTGTCTTCCATCTCGTTGCTCCTCGTGGGTTGCGTCGATTGCGCACGTCTTTGGAACAGCCCTTTGATCATCTGCCGCACCTTCATATGCGGGTCATCCGATCTTCCGCAGGAGGATCTTGAGAAGGCCGTTCTTATATTCCGCGGTAACATTGTCGTGGTCCACGTTGACCGGGATGTAGACCTCGGAGCGGAAATCGCCGTACTTGATCCCCAGCTGGTGGCAGGCCGACATGCCCGACCTGAAGAACTGAGGCTGTTCACGGACCCCCTCCACTACCAGGAGGTCGCTGAACAGGGTCACGCTGATGTCCTCCTCGGACACCCCGGCGACCTCGATCAGGACGATGAGCTGGTCGGGCGTCTCGAAGACATCCGTCGGCGGCCGCCACCCGGAAGTGATTGGCATTGCCCAGGTGCCGAAGGTCTCCCAGATGTTCTGGAGCGCCGTGTCCGGACTCACCTTGCGGGAATATTTGTAGGAAATATACCGGTACCGCACGATTGCCCCCTTTCGTTGAGTCGCACGCATGGGTCCAGGAGCGAGCGCACTCCCCGTAGCTTGCTGCGGTGTTAGCGAGCGGCGAGAACAACGCAAGGATTGGAGATTCCCTGCAGTTCGCTGCAGGAAGCTTCAATGCCACGCGTGGATGGATCTCACCTCCCGCTTCCAAACGTGGTGTACATTAACACAGGGCATAGGGAATTTCAAGACTTATGGGCGGAGGCGCAACAGGATTACGAGAGGTTCAGGTGCACTGTCGTGAACGGTGCAAGGCCGATGCTCAGAACGCGAAAAGAGCAAGGATTTTTTTCTGATATTCTTCGGGGATCTGTCGGGATATCGTTTGGACCAGGGAGTGGAAGGTTTGTTTCGGCATAGGACCGCCTTTTTGGACGCCGCATTCCTGGAGCGCCCGATCAAGGACGATGCCGCCGACCGGCCCGAGCATGGTAAGCAGCTCTTCTTCCAGGCGGGCAAGGTCGGAGCCGCTGGACAGCGCGGTACCGCTTCCCTCGCTCGACGACGATACTGCGCTGTCACTCCATGCGATGATCTTGTTCAGATTTTTGATCTTGGTGATGATGTCCTCGGTTCGTATGGTGATGGGATGAGCCACCTCCATCTTGGCGCCCAGAATGAAAAATCCGCGTTCAACCTCAAGGGCTCCTAGTCTGACCAGACATTCAAGGTTTCGGCAGCTGCTGTAGGTGACATGGTAGACCGTTCCGTCCCGGAAAAAGAACTTGAGCTGGTTGTTGTCATTTTTTATGCTGACCGACAGGACCCCGGTCATGCGTGCGGCGCTGATCTCGGTTATGGCATCACCCAGATTCTTGTTCATAGGCTACTTGTCCTTTTTCTTCATCATGTCCATCATCATCACGATGCTCGTCTTGAGCCTGGTGAACGAATCGGCGAGCGTCTTCAGCTCATCGTCGGTGTCGACCTCGAACTTATTGTCGAACTTCGACTTGCTTACCTGGTCGGCGACCTTCACGAAATTCTCGATGGGACGGATGATGCTCTTCCTGATCAACACGTTGATCACGATGAACAGCATAAAGAACAGCAGGCTGAAAACGATGGCCACCATGATCGTGGACCGCGTAGCGATATTGATCGGCACCGAGGCGGGGACGTAGATGATGTTCGAGCCGACCACGCTGTTCATTACGTAATTATACCCCGAGGTCGTACCGTACCGTTCAACCTGCTCCTTCGGCGCGGTCTCAACAGTACTGTGGCAGTTCATGCATTCAGGCCGGTCTGCCACGACCGGTCGCGCGATGTAATAGAGCGGCACGCGCCCCTCGGTCCTGAGTCCCGTGAGTTCCTTGACCGCGAGATTCTCCTGAAACTTCATCAGCAGCGTTTCTTCGAAGGGATCGGCCTTGTTCTCTTGCGCGAGCGGATTGGTCGAAGCCTGCTTATAGCGATAATACGGCTGGACTTCCTGGAGATTATAGGCGACCTTGCGCAGAATGTAAAACCCGGACATTCCTTCCAGAAGAAACTTGCCCTGCTGGTCCTTTGATACGGCCGGCCTCAGTTCCTTGCCCACATATTTTCGGACCGATTCCATGGAGTTCAAAGTCAGCAGCGCCTTGTCGGCAACCTCACGGACGGCATTTTCCCGGAAAAAATAATACATAACGGTGGTTATCGTCGGAAGGGTAATGAGGAAGATGATAAGCAGGATGAGACTGAACCGTTTTGAAATAGCAAGTTTTTTGAACATATTCTCCTCTTCTGAATTACAGGATGTTGGTCAGCGACCAATGGTTGCTCATGCAAGCGATATCTTCCCTGCCATTCATGAGCGCTGCAACAGAAAGATGCAAGGATAGGCGTGCCTATGCCTTGGGTTAATATATAGCAATAAGTTGCGAACATGTCAAATTTCAATGTTGCATTATTGATACAAAAAAACCGGCTTGTTGTTATTAAGCCGGTTTTTCGATATATTATCGGTTCACGATCATAAGCTCTACCGCATCCCCCGCGGCATCTCCTTCAGCCTCTTCACCCGCTCCGCGATCGGCGGATGGGTGCTGAACAGGTTCATGAGTCCGCCGCCGGTGAGCGGATTCACGATGAACATGTGCGCCGTTGCGGGCTTCGCATCCTGCATCGGCACGACCTGCTTAGCCTGTTCGAGCTTCTGGAGAGCATTCACCAGGCCGTAGGGATTGCCCGCGATCTGTGCGCCGCCCTTGTCGGCCTCGTACTCCCGCGTTCGCGAGATGGCCATCTGGACCAACATGGCCGCGATAGGCGCCACGATCATCATGACCAGGGCCACGATCGGGCTTCCGCCCTCGTCGTCGTCCCGCCTGCCGCCGCCGAAGAGCATCGCCCACTGCGCCATCTGCGCCAGCATGCTGATCGCGCCCGCGATGGTCGCCACAATGGTGCCGGTCAGGATGTCGCGGTGCTTGATGTGCGACAGTTCATGGGAGAGCACACCCTCGAGTTCCTCGCGGGACAGCGCCCGCATGATCCCCTCGGTCACGGCCACAACGCCGTGCTCCGGGTTCCGGCCCGTGGCAAAAGCGTTGAGCGCCTGCTCCGGGATGATGTATACTTTGGGCATGGGCAGGCCAGCCTTCTGGCTGAGCCTACGCACAGAACCATACAGTTCCGGAGCCTGGGCCTCGGTGACCGGCTGGGCGTGGTACATGGACAGGACGATCTTGTCGCTGAACCAGTAGGACACGAAGTTCATGACCAGCGCCATGCCGAAGGCGATGATCATGCCACTTCTGCCGCCGATCGCTCCCCCCACGAACACGAGCAGCACGGTCATGAAGGTCAAAAGAACCACTGTTTTGAGCGTATTCATACTTCTTTTCCTTCCTCCTGGATCGAAATAACGGTTGTTTGAACCTTAGTATAAATACCACACTGGACCGGGAGAGTCAACACCTCAAAGCCCTCTGTGCGGTATGGCTGCGGTGAAAAAAGTACAGTGCAGGCGTCAGTTATGTCCTGATAAAACTACTTTTCTGTTGACAAGATAAGACCGGTTTTGTTATATTTGTCCCTGCTCAAAAAGACCGCGGGTGTAGCTCAGTTGGTAGAGCGCGACCTTGCCAAGGTTGAGGTCACGGGTTCGAGTCCCGCCACCCGCTCCATTGTTCTCCAAGGGGTTAAGCGACATTGCTTAACTCCTTTTCTGTTTCCAGAGAGGCTATCCGTAGTGTCCCAATGTTGAATGAGTGAAACACACGACATATAGAATAGTATGCGCATTCAGTTCAAAAAATGCAATTTATCGATTTGTAACTGTTTTCTTCGATAGGCCATACTTCCGCAGTGATGCGGGAGGAGATGGCTTCTGAATATCGGAATAACCGTTTTTGCTCAACGGATGGTCTTTGTTCCAAGCTACGGGTTTCGCCAATACGTAGAGCGCTGCAACGGCGATTACAGGGTAAAGACGTTTTCCCGCCGGGATCAAATCCTCCGTATGGCCGTCGCGCAACTTCCATACCGGAACAATCTCAGGAACGTCAAGGCTTGTCTGCGCGTGGCGAACCAACATCTGCAATAGGGGCATCCGATGTACCTCTGCAACCGATAGGTGGGAGATCGAGAAGATGGCTTAAAGTCCCAAGCATAGCGCCCGGCAGTTTCTGTGATACGGGGACTTGCCGCGCAGAAGATGCGATAGAGAAGGAACCGGAGGTCACGAAAAAAGCACAACGAATTTTTCGAAAAGCAATTTGTGAAAATTATCCGATAACTCCTCTTTCATAAGCTTAAGAGCGTCAAATGTGCTTAACCGCCGCCTGTAGGAGCGCTCTGACGTCAACGAATCATACACATCAGCGAGCCGGCAGATTTGAGCATAGAGATGGATCTCATCCCCTTTAAGACCATAGGGGTAGCCCTTTCCATTATCTTTCTCATGGTGCTGCATTACGATTATGTTGCATTCGTTCGACAACTGGTTCGTTTCGGACAATAGGTTATATCCGTGGCGCGGATGCGCTTGGATGATATGCAGTTCATCTTCTGTAAGCTGTCCTGGCTTGTTGAGTATTGATAGATCGATCCGGACCTTGCCGATGTCATGCAGAAAAAAGCCCGCTCCCAGTTCATGAAGGTCATGGTCATCGGACCCCTTCAAGAGCGCTTTCGCAAGCAGAATGGATAGCACGCCCACATTCACAGAGTGGGTATAGGTATTGTAGTCGTGTGATGTGATTTTGAGCAGATGATTGCATATTGCGTCATCCCACATGATGACATCTACGATTTCGGCGATCCCTTGTTTTGACGCCTTGATGTTCTCAACACTCGGGTCCTCAAGCAAGCGCTCCATGATCTGGAGTGAGGATATATATACAATCTGCGACTTCTTCTCGGAAGAAAGTGATGTATCTCGAATGGCCTCGCTCAGTTCAAGGGGAATGAGCGTCTCGGGTTCCCATTTTTGTGGAGGAATAATAATCTCGTTGGCACGGTTTTTTGGCCCTGAGGTAGCGTGCCCTGTCCCCTTCTGCGTATCGATGAACACCTCGGTGAAGCCGCATTGAATGATTTTGTCGATTTGGTCCTGGGATTTGATGATAAACTTTCCGGTAAGAAAAGGATGTTCGAACCAGGACGTAGGAAGGATGACAAACATGCCAATCTCAAGATCTTTCACATTTATTGAATAACGCATAAAAAATTATAACATAAAAAAACATAAAATCTTTCTTCAGGAATAAATTGCAAATTCGAGATCAGCTGCGGCATCTGATCAAACAGAAACCTTGTCCCTCCAAAACAACCATCTCAAAAATCGCCGTCAGGTCCATGCTACCACGCCTCGATTGAAGACAACCGTTTATTCCTCATGACAGCAGCCGGCTCAGCATCCGGGAGGCGCCAAAAGACGGCCGTTCCGGCCCACTGGGGAGAAGAGCCTACGAACAGGCATTTCACTCCCCCCTTGACAAGTGAACGTTCGTTCACTTATAATACCTCCATGCCACGAATCACAAAAGCAGAGACCATCAGTTCCCGCATCCGGAAGATCGAGAAGTTCTACAAGAACAGCGGCAGGATGCCGAGCTACGCGGAGATCGGCGACCTGACCGGCCTGAGGTCGAAGAACGCGGTCTTCAAGTTAATCGGCAAGCTCGAGAAGCTCAAGGTCCTCGAGAAGGACAAAAAGGGCCGGCTGCTGCCCCTGGCGATCGCAAGACCAGTCAAAGTGCTCGGCACGGTCGAGGCCGGGTTCCCTTCTCCTGCCGAGGAAGAGCTGGTGGACACCCTCTCGCTCGACGATTTCCTCATCCAGAACCGCGAGGCCACCTTTCTCTTGAAGGTATCCGGCGACTCCATGTCCGGCGCGGGCATCCTTCCCGGCGACATGGTCATCGTGGACAAGGGCCAGACGCCGAAGAGCGGCGACATCGTCATCGCCCAGGTGGACGGTGAGTGGACCATGAAATACCTCCGCAAGCGCGGCGACACCGTCACCCTCATCCCCGCCAATCCCAAGTATCAGCCCATCAAACCCAAGAACGAGCTCAAGATCGCCGGCGTCGTGACAGCGGTGGTGAGGAAATATAAGTAGTGCTTGGTGCACTCCTTAACAGTTATAGGGCTGAAGCGTATACATAAACTTATTCACTGCTTACAGACGGGCCGTTGTTTATGGAGAATTGAATGAAAACACGGCTGATCCTCAAGCCAGGGCAACGGGGCACGAAAAGTCTGACGAAAAAGTACGGTGATGCCCTGCTTTGCGTTCGGTTCAGGTATGATGCCGCATTCAAGCAGCCGCTGAAAACGATCGAGCTGGTTGTCGAGAGGTCGGAATGGACGCCTCCATAACCACGCTACGGCACGGAAACTCTTGTGCCTCTACGCATCAAAAATGCATATCAAATGAATTAACCTGGCGCTACAGCGACGCGTTAGGCCCTAGAAGTATATAATAGAGGAGAGCACGATGAGCAACGAACAGATGGCACCTGAGACGAAAGGTGTTACGGTGAAGTTACTTGCAACGGTTGACCTTGGCCCTGAGCTCGAGGGCATGGCAGGGCGCCAACTTCGAATGCGTATGGTTACCATCGAGCCTGGAGGCGTCTTCGGCCCGATTCACGACCATAAAGACAGACCAGGCACCGTCTACATACTGCAAGGAACGATCACTGACCATCGAAACGGAGTCGCTACGGACTA
>JAAXXJ010000364.1 GCA_013334545.1 Nitrospirota bacterium
CTGCGGCCAGAGCAGCTCGTTCTCGTCCAACTCCTTGTCGACGTGCTCCCGGATGCGTGGGTCGGCGATTGAGATGAAGCTCTTGACGTAGGCGCGGTAATCGTCGATCAGCCGTTTGCGCAGCTCCTCTAGGTGGGCGACTAGGGGCATCCTTTTTTCTGTCATCTAGTGATGGTCCGCGTCCCCCAGGGTCGAGCTTCCAGGCGAACCCTCTCCGGAGCCTACCTTGGCTGGGTCGTTAGCGGGTGGACACGCCTGGGTGGTACAAAGGACTGGGCTGGGTATCGGAGGCGCAGAAGGCGTCGAGTTGGGGGCGTCCTTCCTCGGCCGGGGGAGGGGCGCTTCCTCGGTCAGGATGCTTCGCTGGAGATCCTCGGCGGTCCGCCTGAGCTCAGCAAGGCCACGCCCCAGGCTTCGGGCCAGTTCCGGAAGTTTCTTCGGACCGAGGACGATCAGGTTCCAGCTCGGGTCGATCCCGCGGCCCCAGAGCACGAGCGTGCGGAAGAGGAGGGGATAACGGAATACCATCACCATGTCCCCAGGCGCAGAATTTTATATGCACGGCAAATTCCAAATTCGAAATTCGAATGACCGAAGCGTCTGGAATTTGATGGTCGGAATTTATTTGTGATTGGGGACTTGGAATTCTCAGTATGAGGAGGTTGCTATGCAGGTGACGGTAATCGGAAGGCATCTTGAGGCGACCGACGCCCTCAAGCAGTACGCGACGGAGCGCTTCCAGCGGCTCGAAAAGTATCTGCCCCGGAACAGCCAGGCGACCATCACCCTGGCGGTGGTGAAGAAGGTCCATCACATCGCTGAGGCCATGATCAAGGCGGGCGGCCTGCTCGTGCAGGCGACGGAGGAGACCGAAGAGATGTACTCTTCCATCGACCTTCTGTACGAGAAGCTTGAGCGCAGAGTCCGGAAGTATAAGGAGCGGCTGACGGACCACAAGCACCAGACCGGTGTCTCGGAGATGTTGACCGTCGCGCAGGCTGCGGCCCATCCCGAAGACCGCATTCCCCAGATCATCAGGACCAAGCGGTTCGACCTCAAACCGATGCTGGCCGAAGAGGCCGTCATGCAGATGGAGCTGCTGGACAAGCCGTTTTTCATCTTTGCCAATGCCACAAGCGGACAGGTCAATGTCATTTATCGTCGTAATGACGGCAACGTGGGGCTCATCGAGCCGGCCCGGTGAGGAGGCAAAATGCCCAGGATCCAGGACCTCCTCGACGGTGACCTCATCATCGAGGACCTGCAGGCGACGGACAAGGCAGGGGTGATCCGCGAGTTCGCTGCATTCCTCAAGAGCCGGGGCAAGGTGCGGGACGAGGACGAGCTGTACGACATAATCATGCAGCGCGAGTCCACTACGACCGGGATCGGCGACGGGATCGCGATCCCCCATGGAAGGATGAAGGACCTTGCGGGCGTGGTCGTGGCATTCGGCCGCTCCCGGAAGGGTGTTGATTTCCATTCCATCGACGGAAAACCAGCCAGGCTGTTCTTCCTGTTCATCACGCCCGAGAGCAGGCCCGAGGACCATCTGGCGGTCCTGCGGCGCCTGGCGCGGATCACGCGGAACCCGGTCCTGCGCGAACAGCTTCTTCGGTCCACCGACCGCCGGGAGATGCAGAAGCTGATTCTCGATGAGGATGACAAATACTCGCACTGCAGATGAAGACCACCGTTAAAGACCTGATCGGCCGGGGCCGTGTCGTGGCCGGCACCGCTGGCATCAAGAGGGAGATCACGTCGCCCCAGATCAGCAAGCCGGAGCTCTCCCAGTGGGCGACTTACCGCGATATGGGAGGCAGCATGCTCCACCTCCCTCCTGCGCAGGCTGCGCACCTCTGCACGCTTCCGAAAAATGAGCGCCTGCGGCTCGCCCGGGCGATCATGAAGAAGAAACCTGCCGGCATCGTGCTCACCGGAGGCTCAATCTGCCGCGAGTTCCTGGACGCGGCCGACGCCGCGGGGGTCCCCGTGCTCAAGAGCGGCAATATCCTCCGCATGGAGCGCTTGTTGACGGAACGACTTGCACCTCGAGTGGGTCTTCATGGCGTGCTGGTCCAGGTCTTCGGCATCGGCATCCTCATCCTCGGCGAGAGCGCCATCGGCAAGAGCGAGGCGGCGCTGGACCTGGTCCTGCGAGGCCACCGGCTCGCGGCCGACGACGTGGTCATGCTAGAACGGCGCGAGGGGGGCATCACCGGCGGCCCGACCGACATCGGCGTGGGCTTGCTGGAGATCCGAGGGCTGGGTGTCATCGATGTCAAGGCGCTGTACGGCGAATCGGCGACCACGGACTGCTGCGGCGTCGGGCTGGTTGTGGAGCTAGAAGAATGGAAGAAAGGGGCGCACTACAGCCTTCTGGGACTCAGGGAGCGGCGCACCAGGATCCTCGGTGTCGGCCTCCCCTATCTCAAGCTGCCGGTGAAGCCGGGGAGGAACATGGCGACCCTCATCGAGGTCGCGGCGAGGAACCAGATGCTCAAGGAACAGGGCATCTACACCGCCCGGGAATTGAGCAGGAAACTGAACAAAAGGCTTACGCGATGAGGCACAGGCGGATGGTCGTGATTACCGGCATGTCGGGCTCGGGCAGGAGCGCGGCGCTCAAGGCGTTCGAGGACATCGGGTTCTATTGCGTCGACAATCTGCCGCTGCCACTCCTCCCCGCTTTCATGGATTTTGCGCGTAGTTCCGACGAGGCGAGCTGGTCAGCGATCGGCATCGACATTCGGGAGAAGGGTTTCGCCGAGGAGTTCCCTGCGCGATACGGTGCGCTCAAGGCCGCGGGCGAGGGGGTTGAGATGCTGTTCCTCGAGGCGTCCGACCAGGCACTGGTCCGCCGATACAGCGAGACACGCAGGCCTCATACGCTGGCGAAGGGTGCGACCCCGCTCCTGGACGCCATCGGACAGGAACGGAAGGCGCTGACTGAGGTGCGGACGCTTGCCGACCGGATCCTGGACACCACGGACTACACCGTCCATTATCTCCGGCAGGCGATCGAGCGGGACTATGCCTGCGGTGA
>JAAXXJ010000365.1 GCA_013334545.1 Nitrospirota bacterium
GTCGAGGACATCAGCTGGAGGACCACCCGGATACGGATGCAGCCGAACAACATGGTGATCGTACCGAACAATAAGCTATCCCAGAGCGTGCTCACGAACTACCATCTGCCGGTGCGCCAGATGGTCCTGCAGGTCCCGGTGAGCGTGAGCTACGCGTCCGATCCGGATGTTGTGGAGCAGGTCCTGCTTGAGGAAGCGCGTCAGGCGGCTGCCGAGGTGCCCGGGCTGCTGGCGGACCCGGCGCCGCTCGTACGGTTGCTTCCCGGATTCGGGGAGTCATCGCTCAATTTCAGTCTGCTGTGCCATGTCCGCGAGATCGGGGACCAGTATCCCGTGCTCGCCGCGTTGAACCTTCGCATTCTGAAGCGGTTCCGCAAAGAGGGGATCGCGTTCCCGTACCCTACCCGTACCGTCTACCTCAACGACGACAGAACTGCCCGATAAGAAAAGAAATAGATCGCTTTCCCGGTCCATCCTGCATCCCGGAGGAAGCGTCAGATTCCTGTTGCTTTTCCTTGGGTCGCTGAGTATTATGTGCCCTGATCCTAGCTTCACCCAATATTTAGAAGGAGGAACAGGTGTCATGATCATGGTAACAGTCGATAGGAACAAGTGCGACGGCGACGGCAGCTGCGTCAATGTCTGCCCGCAGGCAGTGTTCAAGCTCGAGGGCGGCAAGGCCGATCCGGTCAACATGTCCGAGTGCATCAATTGCCAGACCTGCGTGGAGAACTGCCCGCAGACCTGTATTACCGTCACTGAGATGTAATCAGCATCACGGAATTTACCCAATGAAAAAGGGGACCGGTCATTAGACCGGCCCCCTTTCTTTTTTACGTGGTGATAGGAAGATCAGGCTTTATCAGCGATCTTCTTAAATGCAGCCATGAGGTCGATGGGAAGGGGGAAGACGATCGTGGTGTTCTTCTCGGTCCCGATCTCGGTAAGGGTTTGGAGATAGCGGAGCTGGAGCGCCGTCGGGTCCTTGCTGATGATCGCCGCGGCCTCGCCCAGCTTGGTGGCAGCCTGGAGCTCGCCTTCAGCATGAATGATCTTAGCACGCCGTTCCCGCTCTGCCTGTGCCTGGATGGCGATGGCCCTTTGCATTTCGGCGGGGAGATCCACATTCTTCACCTCCACGGCGGTCACCTTGATGCCCCAGGGTTCGGTCTGCTCGTCGATCTGCTTCTGCAGTTCGGCGTTGATGGCCTCACGGTTCGAAAGCAAATCGTCGAGCTGGTTCTTGCCGAGGATGCTTCGGAGCATGGTTTGGGAGATGAGCGACGTGGCATAGTAGAAGTCCTCGACCTCGATGATCGCCTTGCGCGCATCGATGACCCGGAAGTAGACCACGGCGTTCACCTTAACGCTCACGTTATCTTTGGTGATCACGTCTTGGGCCGGGACGTCCATGGTGACGGTCCGGAGTCCCACGCGCACCATCTTCTGGATGCCGGGTAGGAGGATGATGAGCCCCGGGCCTTTGACCCCGCCCTCATCGGGCACCCGCCCGAGGGTGAAGATAACGCCCCGTTCGTACTGCTTCAGGATCTTGAGCGTGTTGAACAGGAACCACGCAACGATGAAGATGAAAATCATAAAACCCAGTCCATATGCCTGATAGCCCATGTGCTGCCTCCTTAAGATCGACTTGCGGTAGATGAAAACGTATCAATCCGGATCAAGGAACAGGATGATAATGAATCGCGAGGCTTTGTGTATTCGTCAGTGTGCATCCGTAGGTATCGGTGGCTAAGAAACTTTCTTGACGAGGAGCCTGAGCCCTTCCACGCCCACGACCATGACCTTTTCACCTTTCGCAATGTGCTCGTCACTCCGTGCGTTCCAGTACTCGCCCCTCAGGAATACCTGTCCATCCTCTCCGATTTCGGTCTTTGCTTCGGCATGCATGCCGACGAGCCCTTCCTTGCCGGTGTCGACCCTTCCCCGGTGGGCGCGCACCGCCACGGTCACGGTCACGATGAACAGGAGCGACGAGGCCGCAACCACGGGAAGGATGACCGCCCAGGATATTTGGAGCGACGGCTCCGGGGAGTCGATCAGCATGAGTGAGCCGAACAGCATGGCGACGGCGCCTCCCACGCCCAGGACGCCGTGGCTCGTGATGAAGGCCTCGGCGATGAACAGCCCGATCGCGAGGATGATGAGCATGAGCCCCGCATAATTGATCGGCAGGGTCTGGAGGGCGTAGAAGGCAAGGATGAGGCAAATGGCGCCTGCAACGCCCGGAAAGATCGCGCCGGGGTTCGACAGCTCGAAGTACAGCCCGTAAAAGCCAAGGATCATGAGTATGTAGGCGATGTTCGGGTTGCTGATGATGCCCAGAAGCTTGTACCGCAGTCCCATGGCGTGTTCCTTGACCACGGCGTCGGCGGTGTTGAGGGTCCGTTTGCCCAAGGCCACATCCACGGTCCGGCCGTTGATCTTCTTCAGCAACGTGGCGATGTCCGGGGCTACCAGGTCGATCACCCCGAGCTTCAGCGCCTCGGTCTCGGTAGCGGAGATGCTCTTCCGCACGGCGTCCTCCGCCCATGCTGCGTTCCTGCCCCGTTTTTCCGCGATGCCCCGGATCATGGCAGCGAGGTCGTTGGTGACCTTTTTGGCCATGGTCTCGTCCATTTTCCCTTCCATCTGGACCGGAGAGGCTGATCCCATGCGGGTGTTCGGCGCCATGGCCGCGATGTTCGCGGTCAAAGTGATGAACACGCCTGCCGATGCTGCGCGCGAACCATCAGGGGCCACATAGACCACTGTCGGCACTTCCGAGGCGAGCATCTTCTTGATGATCTCCCGGGTCGACTCCACGAGGCCGCCGGGGGTGTCCATCTCGATGATGAGCGCTTCTGCATTTTGCTTTGCTGCCTTGTCGATGGACTTCATGATGAATTCGGCGATCATGGGAGTGATGGGGGCATCGATCTTGATCAGCAATACGGTGCGTGCGGGCGGGGCCGGCGCGGTGGCGGTGGGTTTGGAAACTTCGGTCTTCGGCCGGTCCGCGGACAGAGCAAGTCCGCT
>JAAXXJ010000366.1 GCA_013334545.1 Nitrospirota bacterium
GGTGTATTCCCTACCTTGCCCGTCCAGCAGGGTGAGCAGATCTCCCGGCCCTTTCCTGAGGACCGTGCGGATATGGCGCACATCTTCACCCATGACCGAAATGGAGGGATCGCGGACCTGGTCGGGAGCTATGAAGAATCGGGGGGGCTTGGACATGAGGATCACATTCAACGTTCAAGATTCAATGTTCAACGGGATAAAACCTTTTCACCGCAGAGCTCTCGGAGAACGCAGAGGACTGCATTCCTTTATCTGAAAAGCGGCTCTCATTCTTTGCGCACCAGAGGTACCTGAGGACGCTGAGGAAAGCTATTGCCATCTTCGTCATGCCGTCTCAGAGAACTCGGTGTTCTCGGCTGCTCCACGATGTTGACCGGATTCTTAACGATTGAACATCGTATCTCTGCGATCTCTGCGGTACAAATAATTACGCTTGCGGCCCCAGCGGCTTCGGACCCCGTC
Source organism: Nitrospirota bacterium (assembly GCA_013334545.1). GTDB lineage: Bacteria > Nitrospirota > UBA9217 > UBA9217 > UBA9217 > JAAXXJ01. The sequence goes on from JAAXXJ010000366.1 coordinate 463, forward strand.
TTCTCGGCCCCCGTCTGCGCCGCTTCCGTTCGTCCGGCCGCCTCGGCTGACCCGGCCGGGCCGGGCCTTTCGCTGGTGCAGACGGCGCAGCCTCGCCCGGCACCAGGGGATGGGACCGGATGAAGTCCTTCCACCATGCGCGCAGCTCGAGCCGCTCGCCCGTGAACTCGCTCGTGAACCGGAGGTACTCGAAGGTGTCCGCGAAGCCGGGACGCCGCAGGAAGTACAGCGGTGCCTTGCCCTGGGTCTTCTCGAACCGTCCCTGGTTCCAAAGGATGTCACGGATGGCGAGCGCGGCCTTGCGCGGGATCTGCACGCGCGGCACGACCTCGCCGAGGAACTCCGCAACGGCCTTTTCCAACGCGTCCAGCGGGACCATGCCGGTGTCCCGGGACCGCTTCCACTTCTCCTCGATGTACTTGCCGAACATGAGCGAGAACAGGATGTGCGGCTCCACCTTCCTGCCCGTCTGGACGCAGACGTCCACCCACTCGAGCGCCTTGCCCACCCAGGTTTGCGGGAAACCGTCCGCTTCGGTGTCGATCCACGCGTTGATGTGCGGGAAAAGCACACCGAACATGCCCGTATGGCGCATCATCTGGAAGGTCTTCTCACCCTCGCCGAGCAGGAAGAGCTTCTGAACCTCTTCGTACATGCGGGCGGGCGACGCCAGGGCGATCTTGTCCTTGTGCTCCAGCAGGGCCTCGTAGGTCCTTGCCTCGATCTCGAAGCCCAGCAAGGCAGCGAACCGCACGGCGCGCACCATGCGCACCGGGTCCTCGGTGAACCGGACCACCGGGTCGCCGATGATGCGGATGAGGCCCCTCCGGAGGTCCGCCATGCCGTTCACGTAATCGATGACCGTGTAGTCGGCGATGCTGTAGAACAGGGCGTTCACGGTGAAGTCCCTGCGGATCGCGTCCTGTTCCGGCGTGCCGAAGACGTTGTCCCGGAGGATCATGCCGTCGTCGGTCTTGAGCATGCGGGGCGGGCGGGGCCGCGAAGTCACCGGGGTTGCGGCCAGCAGCGGCGACGCCTCCCCCCCGGGCGCGGGTGCGGACGGTTCCGGTACGACGACCGCACCGGCGGCTGCCGGCGCCTCGGGCTCGTCCGTGATATTCGAACGGAACGTAGCGACCTCGATGATCTCGTCGTGGAAGTGGATGTGCGCGAGGCGGAACCGCCTGCCGATGAGCCTGCAGTTCCGGAAGATCCTCTTGATCTCGTTGGGGCTGGCGTCGGTAGCGATGTCGAAATCCTTCGGCTCCCGACCCAGGAGCAGGTCGCGCACGCCGCCGCCGACGAGGTAGGCAAGATGCCCCGATTCCTTGAGGCGGTAAAGGACCCGGACTGCGTTGGGGCTGATCCACTTGCGGGAGATGGGATGTTCTGTCCTGGGGATGATGACAGGCTTGTTGCTCACGGACGCATATTAGCACAGAACGGCGCTGAAGGTAAAGGGAGGAAACGCTTCGGGGCCCGCACGAGAACACGATAATCCGCTACACATCATGGCATAAAAAGTGGTATAATCCGTGCCATGTCTGAGCGTTCCGACAACGACCGGATGCCCGTTGCCCTTGCCGGGGATATCAAGCCGATGACAATTCCCTGGCTGTTCCAGGAGCTCCGGACCGAGTCCAAGACAGGGACGGCGTTCTTCGAGTACATCCAGGATCAGACCGCGGAAAAGGTCGTCAAGAAGGTCTATTTCAAGAACGGTGACATCGTCTTCGCCTCGTCCAGCCTGGTGGAGGACCGGCTTGGCGACCGTCTGCTCAGCACGGGCAAGCTCACCCAGGCCCAGTTCGACGCCTCCGAAGAGATGGTCAAGCAAACCGGGAAGAAGCAGGGCGCGATCCTGGTGGAACTGGGATTCGTCAAGCCCCAGGACCTCGTGAACGTGGTAAAGGACCAGGTGAAGCGCATCATTCTGACGCTCTTTTCACTCCGGATGGGAAACTACCGCTTCGATGAGGCCCCGCTTCCCATGGTGGACATCATCCCGCTGCAGATGAGCACGGGCAACCTGATCCTCGAGGGCATCACCAGCCTCGAGTGGCAGGCGATCCGCAGGGCCCTCCCCGCACCCACGACCATCGTCCGCCCCGCCACCGACCCTTCGACGCTCTTCCAGGACGCCAGTCTGACGGACGAGCAGAAGACGATATTCTCCTTCATCGACGGCAAGCGGAGCATCGAGGAGATCTGCGGCCTTACCGGCGTCGGGGACTTCAACACCCTTAAGACCATGCACCTCCTGCTCGCCCTCCGGATGGCAGAGATCGGTGAGAGCAAGAGCGAATCTGAAATGGAGTTCGCGCGCGAGGCCGTGCGGATGGCCGCGCGCGTGGAGGTACTACGGGAGGAAAGGAAGGCCGAGACCCCGTCGCGGCCCGTTGAGCCCGAATTGATCGCAACGCGCGAGATGATCGAGAAGGCCTTCAACGCCCTGCCCGGCCAGGACCACTACCAGGCCCTCGGCGTCACGGCCGCCGCCACCTCCGCGGAACTGAAGAAGGCCTATTTCCGCCTGGCCAAGTCCTACCATCCCGACCGGCATTTCGACACGA